>JAVHSB010000104.1:0-4047 GCA_036171955.1 Sideroxydans sp. | reverse complement strand
GCCCGCTTGCGGATGCCAGTCGTAGCGCCATTTCACCAGCGGCGGCATGGACAGCAGGATGGATTCGGTGCGGCCGTTCGATTGCAGGCCGAAGATGGTGCCGCGGTCGATCACCAGATTGAACTCCACGTAGCGCCCGCGACGATACAACTGGAAGTCTCGCTCGCGTTCGCCATACGGTGTGTCCTTGCGTTTTTCCAGCAGCGGCGCATAGGCCGACAGGTAATGGTTACCCACGCTCTGCTGGATGGCGAAAGCCGTTTCAAAATCAGGTTCGGAAAGATCGTCGAAGAAGATGCCGCCCACGCCACGCGGCTCGTTGCGGTGCGGAAGAAAGAAATAGTCGTCGCACCATTTCTTGAAGCGCGGATGCAGCGACGGATCGAACGGCGCCAGCGCGTTCTTGCACTCCCGGTGGAAGTGCACAGCGTCTTCCTCGAAACCGTAGTACGGCGTGAGGTCCATGCCACCACCGAACCAGAACACCTTGCCGCCGTCCGGCTTGTGCGCCATGAACATGCGCACGTTGGCGTGCGAGGTCGGTGCGTAAGGATTGCGCGGATGCATCACCAGCGATACGCCCATCGCCTCCCACGAGCAGCCCGCCAATTCGGGGCGGTGCGCCGTGGCGGACGCGGGCATCCTGTCGCCCTGCACGTGCGAGAACGCCACGCCACCGCGCTCGAGCACCTTGCCTTCCTCGATGATGCAACTGATGCCCTCGCCCTTGCCGATGCCGCCCGAACCCGTGGCCCGTGTCCACGGGTCGCGGATGAATTGCTTGCCATCGATCTTTTCAAGGCCGGTGACGATACGATCCTGCAAACCAAGCAGGTATTGTTTGACGGCGTTGCTGTCCATTCTGACTCCGATTTAATGTGAAACAACCAAGGTGTATCAACCAAAGTGGGAGCGCAATTTATTGCGCGATTCTTCAGGACAAAAATCGCGCAATAAATTGCGCTCCCACAGGATAGTGCCCCATTGCCATGCAGGGCTAACTTACCATGCCCCCAGACCATCACTGCCGCAGGATTTTACCATCCGCCCACGCGCGAATCGTTGACGGTTGCTTGCGCTTCCCCACCCTGCCGCGCAATACCCACACCGTATTCCCGAACATTTTCCGGCACGCCGCAAATGACTTCGCGGGGCGCTGGCCGCTGCGGTTCGCACTGGTGGACACCAAGGCACTGCCCGCACTGCGGCAAAGTCGTTTGGCAAAGGGATGGGCGGTGAGACGCACCGCCAGCGTGTCGTGTTCGCCGCGCAACCAGCGCGGACACGAAGGTTGCGCAGGCACCAGATACGTCACCGCCTGCGCGCCATCCTGTTGCAAACGCCGCTGCTCGGCTTGCGCGAGCGGATTCAAATAGCGCACGATTTGAGAATATTGCGACGCGATGAGGATCAAGCCCTTCTTCTGCGGCCGCTGCTTCAGCTTCAGGATGCGCAGCACCGCGCGCCGATTGCGCGGATCGCAACCGAGGCCGTAGCAGGACTCGGTGGGATAAGCGATCACGCCGCCGCGTTTGAGAAAGGCAGCAAGGGAACGGGGGGGGTTCATTTCTTTGACATTCTTTTACGATTCGATGGCGGCAGGAAGTTTGCCTGACTGACCACTTTTCTTCCGCTCTTTTCTTCCAGCTCCACCCGCGCCCGCTTGGCGATACCGCCGCCTTTTCTGGCGGCTTCTTCGTTTTCGTCCATGCCGGTGGCCTGCACGCTCTCGGCAATCTGGCGCGTGGACAGTTCGGCCAGCGCGGTAAAGATCAATTCCGCCTCCGTCATATGGTCGCGCAGGTTCTGCGTCTTCAGCCCCTTCATCACCTTGTGCGATTTGAAGTCCACACCGGCCCATTCCTGATGGATGATGTTGGTCAGGATGGCGAACTCATCCCCCTTTTTGATCTCGTGTGTCGCCCAATAGTCGGTCAGCTTGTTGCGCGTCTCCTGCCCCGTCATGCGCTGCTGTATCCACTTTTCGCTACGACCGTGCTTCTGCCAGGTTTCTTTTGCGCGTTCCAGCGACAAGGCCGGATTGGCCATCTCCTGCATGCGCTCGTAACCCACTTTCGCCAGCCACAGCTTGATCGGCTCGGCCTTGGGGCTGGGCACGGACTGCACCAGCCGCAGCAGGGTTTCGGCGGTTGCGACATCTGTCAGGTAATTCTTGCCGTCGGCGGCAGGCAATTTCAGTCGGTTACATTTTGTAACCGACTCGCTGCCCTCCTTGCTCAGGCGGTTTTTGAGCACCTTCCAGTAATTTCGGGCAGCCTGATAATCCGCCTGCTGCGTCAGCACCTGCACGATATCCACCACCGAGAACCACCATGTCTCAGTCGCCTCGTCATACACGCGGCGGATCTCATGCTCTTCAAAGATTGCTGGCTGGGGTTTCATGGGCCGGACTCCCGTTGTACTGAAGCGTTCAAAACAACGAACGCATCCTAGAAAACGCTCGTTCTGGTGTCAATCAAACGATGATAGGGGACGCGCGATACAATGCGCGCCCGGAACCACATCCACCACACCATGACTGACGAACGCCTGATCACCATCGAAGAAAAACTCACCTTTCAGGAAGACCAGATCGATGAACTGAACAAGTCGGTCTATCAACATCAGCAAAAACTTGAATTCCTCGAAGCGTTTTGCAAAGAACTCGCGGGACAGATCCGCTCACTTTCCGAAGCCGGAAACGAAGGCCCGGCGGCAAACGAGAGACCGCCGCATTACTGAGATGTCGCACTCCCCGCAGGCTCATAGAGATAGCGCTGGAAACCCACGAACAAGTTTCGTATCGCACCGATATCACCGCCCAAATCGGCCACCGCATCATTGATGGAATCGCGGTATTTCAACTTCAACAGTTTTGTCAGCTTCTCTTGCTCCAACTCATCCACGCCCTCTTGCACGTAATGCGCCAGAACAAAATCGAGGAAGGTTTGCTGCTTGTCGCTGAAACGTTCATGCACTGATTGGTGAGCCACTCCCGCCCGCTCTTCGCGGCTGACTGGCTGCATGGCAAAAGCAACATGCGCCAACACGTCGTATAAATCACTGTTCTCGGCATCGATGATCTTCTGCATCTCGTGCAACTGTGCTTTGCCGAAGCCTTTATCGGCCAACCCTTCCAGCAGCTTCTTGCGCGTATCCGGCATACTCCACAACGCGCGCAACTCATCCTCGTCTTTGAAAAATTCTGGCAACTGGCCGAACAGCATTTCGAGAAACTGTGCAGCCGATAGCGGTTTGCCGTCCGGCCCCCAGAAAGTTGTGACCGTGATGTGCTGAATGGTGCGCTCTTTGCCGTCACGCAATTTCACGCGCACCTTTTTCTTCACCACGTTTTCCTCCGAGGGCTCTTTAGCGGTAGGTTGTGGTTTGGGTTCAATCGGTGGGTAAACCATATCACCGCCATTGCCCACTTCCGCCTCGCCATCCCACTCGGGGTCATTAAATAAATGATGCGCCTTCACAAAATCGAAAATAGTGAAGTAATCCTTGCCGTCATACAGCCGCGTGCCGCGCCCGATGATCTGCTTAAACTCAATCATCGAATTGATCGGACGCATCAGCACAATATTGCGCACGTTGCGCGCATCCACCCCGGTTGAGAGTTTCTGTGACGTGGTGAGGATGGTCGGGATGCTCTTCTCGTTATCCTGAAACTCGCGCAGATACTGTTCGCCACGCTCGCCATCATTTGCCGTCACGCGCACGCAATAGTTTGGATCGGTGCTTTCCGTTTTCACTTGATTGATCAAATCGCGCACCAAGGCGGCATGCGCCTGATTGGCGCAGAACACCAGTGTCTTTTCGCGCTGGTTGATGGAATCCATGAACAACTTCACGCGGTACTGCTCGCGCTCGACAATCTCGATGCTGCGATTGAAATCCTTTTCCTCGTACAGCTTGCCCGCCTCGACCTCGCCTTCGACCAACTGGTCATCCGAGGTAAATACATATTCATCCAGCGTGGTCGCGTACTGCTTCACGCGGAACGGCGTAAGGAAACCGTCATTGATACCTTCCTTCAGCGAA
>JAVHSB010000103.1:0-4057 GCA_036171955.1 Sideroxydans sp. | reverse complement strand
ATCGGTCTCCAAAACCGAGGGTTGGGGGTTCGAGACCCTCCTGGCCTGCCAGTTAGTATTTAGGAACGGACGTAAATGGCTGACAAAATCAAATTGCTGATCGCCTTGCTGCTGGTTGCGGCAGGTGTGGTTGGCTTCTATGCGCTGGGAGATGCGGCGGCGGTATTGCGCATCGCGTCGGTGCTGGTCGGCGTTTTGGCGGCAGCCGGAGTGTTCTGGACATCCACGCAGGGCAAGCAATTCTTTGGTTTTGCCAGAGAGTCCGTGAACGAGGCGAAGCGTGTGGTGTGGCCTACGCGCAAGGAGACCGTGCAGACAACCGGCATCGTGATTATGTTCGCGGTAGTGATGGCGCTGTTCCTGTGGGCGGTGGATGCGAGCCTGTTGCTGGTCGTCAACAAACTGATGGGACGGGGGGATTGATGGCCAAGCGTTGGTATGTGGTGCATACGTACTCTCAATTCGAAAAGAGCGTGCAGCGCGCGTTGCTGGAAAAGATCGAGCGCGCCGGGATGCAGGATATGTTCGGCCAGGTGCTGGTTCCGGTGGAAGAGGTGGTCGAGCTGAAATCCGGCCAGAAGAGCATCAGCGAGCGCAAGTTCTTCCCCGGCTATCTGCTGGTCGAGATGGAGATGACCGACGAGACCTGGCATCTGGTGAAGAACCTGCCCAAGGTCACCGGCTTCCTCGGCGGCAGCGCCATGAAGCCGTCGCCGATCTCGCAGAAGGAAGTCGATAACATCATGCAGCAGATGCAGGCCGGGGTGGAAAAGCCGCGGCCCAAGGTGCTGTTCGAGGTGGGCGAAGCGGTGCGTGTCAAGGAAGGCCCGTTTGCGGATTTCAATGGCATGGTGGAAGACGTCAATTACGACAAGAGCAAGCTGCGCGTGGCGGTCACCATCTTTGGCCGGTCCACGCCGGTCGAACTGAATTTCGGGCAAGTCGAAAAAGCCTGATCGAGTGCCGGAGTTTCCGGCCTGTGTAACGGGGAGCGTATCGTCGTAACGGCGGTATGCGTTTAACCCACTAAAAAGGAGTAGCAACGTGGCAAAGAAGATCGTCGGCTATATCAAGCTGCAAGTCCCGGCCGGTAAGGCCAATCCCAGCCCTCCCATCGGACCCGCTCTCGGTCAGCGCGGCCTGAACATCATGGAATTCTGCAAGGCGTTCAACGCGCAGACCCAGGGTGTCGAGCCCGGCCTGCCGATCCCGGTCGTCATCACTGCGTTCGCGGACAAGAGCTTCACCTTCGTGATGAAGACGCCGCCCGCGACCATCCTGATCAAGAAAGCAGCCGGTGTGCAAAAAGGCAGCAAGACGCCGCATACCGACAAGGTCGGCAAACTGACGCGCAAGCAGGCGGAAGAGATTGCCAAGACCAAGCAGCCCGACCTGACGGCGGCCGACATGGATGCTGCCGTGCGGACCATCGCGGGTAGCGCGCGCAGCATGGGCATTACCGTGGAAGGGGTGAAATAACATGGCACAAGTTTCCAAACGCTATAAGGCAATCGCCGCCAAAGTCGATCGTAGCAAGCTGTATGCGATGGACGAGGCGCTCAAGCTGGTGAAAGAGACGGCCCAGGCCAAGTTCGACGAATCCATCGATGTGGCGGTGAATCTGGGCATCGACGCCAAGAAGTCCGACCAGCTGGTGCGCGGCTCCGTGGTGTTGCCCAAGGGCACCGGCAAGACAGTGCGCGTGGCAGTTTTCGCGCAAGGCGCCAAGGCGGAAGAAGCCAGGGCGGCGGGAGCAGATATCGTCGGCTTCGACGATCTGGCCGAGAGCATCAAGGCAGGCAAGATGGATTTCGACATTGTGATCGCCGCGCCCGATGCGATGCGTATCGTCGGCCAGCTGGGACAGATCCTGGGCCCGCGCGGCCTGATGCCTAATCCGAAGGTTGGAACGGTGTCGGCCGACGTTGCCGGCGCGGTGAAGAACGCCAAGGCCGGTCAGGTACAGTATCGCACCGACAAGAACGGCATCGTGCAGTGCACCATCGGCCGCGCCTCGTTCGCGCCGGAAGCGCTGCGCGAAAACCTGCTGGCGCTGGTCGATGCGCTGAACAAGGCGAAGCCGGCGGGTGCCAAGGGTGTGTATCTGAAAAAGGTCGCGATCTCCAGCACCATGGGAGTCGGGATCCGGATCGAGCAGGCCAGTCTGGCTGCCTGATGTTTCGAATTTGACGGCAGATTCGTTCTGCCGTCATGTGTTCTTTGGACTGCTGGCGCGGTTGTCAGCATCAAAGACCGTAGGGGCCGCCAGGAATCAGGATTCTGGATGCGGGAACTGGTGGCTTAATTGAAGGGTGATGGGTAGTTGGGGTTTCCGGATTTTCGCAATCCTCGATCCTGATTTCCAGATCCCAAACCCCACGTAGATGGTGTGCCCGCGAGCAGGAGGGATGGGTTTGTTTCTCGCCTGACTTGAGGACGCGGTCATTAATCGAGGAATATCGGGCTTCGGCAAGGTATTCCGCAGCAAGATGGAGGAAGACTTTGAGTCTCAATCTGCAAGAAAAGCAAGCGGTGGTCGCGGAAGTCAGCGCACAAGTGGTGCAGGCCCAGACAATCGTGCTGGCCGAGTATCGCGGCATCGAAGTCGGCGACATCACCCGGTTGCGTGCCAATGCGCGTCAGTCGGGGGTGTATCTGCGTGTGTTGAAAAACACACTGGCACGCCGTGCGGTGCAAGGCACTCCGTTCGAGGGGTTGGCTGAACAGATGGTGGGGCCGTTGCTGTACGGCATCAGCGCTGATGCAGTCGCCGCCGCGAAAGTGGTGCACGATTTCGCCAGGACGAATGACAAGCTGGTGATCAAGGCCGGCGCTTACAACGGCAAGGTGATGGATGTGGCGGGCGTCAATGCCCTCGCGACCGTGCCTTCCAAGGAAGTGCTGCTGGCACAATTGTGCGGCCTGTTGCAATCGCCCGTTTCCGGTCTGGCGCGCGTACTCGCGGCTGTGGCCGAAAAGCAGGCTGTCGCCGCTTAATCTCACAAACTCTTAATTCAGGAAGAACAAAATGGCATTTGATAAAGACGCATTCTTGGCATCACTGGACAGCATGTCCGTACTGGAACTGAACGAGCTGGTGAAGGCGATCGAGGAGAAGTTCGGCGTGTCCGCTGCCGCGATGGCTGCCCCCGCTGCGGGCGGTGCCGCCGGCGGCGGCGCTGCTGCCGCTGCCGAGCAGACCGAGTTTACCGTCACCCTGACCGCCGCCGGCGAAGCCAAGGTCAACGTGATCAAGGTGGTGCGCGCAATCACCGGCCTCGGCTTGAAGGAAGCCAAGGACCTGGTTGACGGTGCACCGAAGGCTGTGAAGGAAGGCGTGAGCAAGGCTGATGCCGATGCAATCGCCAAGCAACTGATCGAAGCTGGCGCAACCGCTGAAATCAAGTAAGCATTGCGTTGTGTGAAAGGCTGACGGTTTTGCCGTCAGCCTTTTGCCGCTTCTGAAACGGAAACTGAACAAACTGCCAGAAGCCAGTGATGAGTGGGTGTCAAACGCCTGTTGCTCACTGTCTTTTGGGCGGAATCAGCCCCTGCTGATTCTGGCTCGAGACCGCGTACTTTTGCCGCAGGGCGTGAGCGCGAAATTTTGTTTGCCAACTGTCGTGGAGAATATATGAGCTACTCTTTCACCGAAAAAAAACGCATTCGTAAGAGCTTTGCGAAACGCAAAGGGGCGTTGCCCGTACCCTTCCTGCTTTCCACTCAACTTGAATCTTACAGCGCGTTCCTGCAGGCCTGGACGCCGGTGGAACAGCGCAAGAACGAAGGTTTGCAGGCTGCGTTCAATTCCATTTTCCCGATCGAGAGCCACAACAAGTTCGCCCGTCTCGACTTTGTCAGCTACCAGCTCGGCATGCCTCCGTTCGATGTGCGGGAATGCCAGCAACGCGGCCTCACCTTTGCGTCTCCTTTGCGCGCGCGCGTGCGCCTGACCATCCTCGACAAGGAGGCTTCCAAGCCGACCGTCAAGGAAGTGAAGGAGCAGGAAGTCTACATGGGCGAGATCCCGCTGATGACCAACACCGGCTCGTTCGTG
>JAVHSB010000102.1:0-4074 GCA_036171955.1 Sideroxydans sp. | reverse complement strand
AGCACCGTGAAGATTTCGAGCCGGCCCACCAGCATGCCGAAGGTGCATATCCAGGTCTGGAAATCGTTCAACCCCTGATAGTTGCTGGCCGGGCCGACCACGCCCAGACCGGGACCGCAATTGTTGACGCTTGCCAGCACGGCAGTGAGCGCCGAAATGAAATCCATGCCGCTGATCAGCAGGATGAAAGTCAGCGTCGCCAGCGTCATGAAATACAAAAAGATAAACCCGAGTACGGCGAACACGATGTTGTTGGCGATGACATGGCCGCCGATTTTCATCGGGTTGACGACCGAAGGATGCAGTAGCTTGATGAATTCGCGTCCTGCCTGCCTGACCAGCACCAGAGTGCGGATCATCTTGATGCCGCCACCGGTGGAACCCGAGCTGGCCGCGATCGCCGTCAGGAACATCATCCACAGCGGTGCGAAGATCGGCCACTGTGCGTAGTCCACGCTGGCATAGCCGGAACTGGTGGCGATGGATACCAGGTTGAAGCTGGCGTGGCGCAACGCCGTCAGAAATTCGGGGTAGACGCCTTGCCACCGCAGGAACAGGGCGATACCGAAACAACTGCCGATGATCAGCCACAGCGAAGCAACCGCCTCGGCATCGTTCAAGTAGATACGCAATGACCTGCCGCGCCAAGCCAAGAAATGGGTGGAGAAGTTGATCACCGCAAACAGCATGAACACGATCATCACGAATTCAATCTGTGGCGAATCGAACCACCCGATACTGGCATCGTGGGTCGAAAATCCGCCAAGTCCCATTGTCGAGAAGGCGTGGCACACCGCATCCAGCCATGACATGCCGGCCCACTTCAATGCCGCGATGCAGGTCAGCGTGATCAACACATACACGACCCACAGATTGCGGGCGGTATCGGCGATGCGCGGCGTCAGCGCCGCCTCTTTCATCGGCCCCGGTGTTTCCGCCTTGAACAGCTGTCGCCCGCCGATGCCTAGCAGCGGCAGCACCGCAACAGCGAGCACGATGATGCCCAATCCGCCAAGCCAGTTGAGTTCATGCCGCCACACATTGGTCGCGGGAGGCAGATAGTCCAGTCCGGTCAAAACCGTGGCCCCAGTGGTGGTGATGCCGGACATGGTCTCGAAATAGGCATCGGTGAACGACAAGTCAGGCAGCGACAACAACAGCGGGATCGTGCCGAACGCCGGCATCGCCGTCCACATCGCCACGACCAGCAGGTAACCGTGGCGCGTGGAAAGTTCACCCTTGTAGCGGCGGGTCAGCAGCCACATCAGGATGCCGGCCGCGGCCGTCACAACCATGGCCAGCAGGAAGTCGATGAACAGGCTGTCGTCGTGATAGAGCAGTGTGGTAATGAGCGGCAACAGATAGGTCAGGCTGAACATGACCAGCAACAAGCCCAGTGCATTGATGACCGTCAGTGTGCGCCGCATCAGAAGAACCCGAGGTTGACCTGAAACAGTTTTTCGACTTTTTTCAGCATCTTCTTGTCGACGACGAACACGATCACATGATCTTCCGCCGCAATCACCGTATCGTGGTGGGCGACGATGACTTTCTGGTCGCGCACGAGCGCGCCGATGGTGGCGCCCTTGGGCAGGTCGATCTCGTCGATGCGGCGGCCGACCACGCGCGAAGACTCGCGGTCGCCATGCGCGATCAACTCCAGTGCCTCGGCCGCACCGCGGCGCAGGGAGTGGACTGCGGCCACGTCGCCCTGACGCACATAGGCCAGCAGCGAACCGATGGTTATCTGGGCCGGCGACAGTGCGATGTCGATCTTGCCGCCTTGCACCAGATCGACATAGGCGCCCCGATTGATCAGGGCGATCACCTTGCGCGCGCCGGCCTGCTTGGCCAGCAGCGCCGACATGATGTTGTTCTCGTCGTCGTTGGTGAGCGCGCAGAACACATCCACTTCGCCGATGTGTTCCTGCTGCATCAGCTTTTCGTCGGTGCCGTCGCCATGCAGCACCAGGGTGTTGGTCAACTGGCCGGCGAGCCGCGCGCAGGCCTTCTTGTTGAATTCGATCAGCTTGACCTGATAATGCTGCTCTATCTCCCTGGCCAGGCGGAAGCCGATATTGCCGCCGCCGACGATGGCCACGCGCTTCGCCGGTTTGTCCATGCGCCGCATCTCCTTCAGCACGGTGCGGATGTTTTCAGTGGCGGCAATGAAAAAAACCTCATCCCCTTCCTCGATCACGGTGTTGCCTTCGGGGATGATGGGCCTGTCCTGGCGGAAGATCGCCGCCACGCGCGCCTCGACCTGCGGCATGTCCTTGCGCAGGAAGGAGAGCGGCTGGCCGACCAGCGGGCCGCCGCGATAGGCGCGCACCGCGGCCAGCGAAGCCTTGCCCTGCGAGAATTTCTGCACCTGCAGCGCCTCGGGAAACTCGATGAGTTTTACGATGTACTCGGTGAGGATCTGCTCCGGGCAGATGGAGAAATCGACGCAAAAGTTTTCCGCGCTGAATATATCTTCGCGGTTGAGATAATCCGCGGCGCGGATGCGGGCGATGCGGGTCGGCGTGTTGTACAGGCTGGCCGCCAGTTTGCATGCGACCAGATTGACCTCGTCGCTCTGCGTTACCGCCAGCAGCATGTCGGCATCCTTGATCCCGGCCTGTTCCAGCGTTGACGGGTGCGCCGCATTGCCAACGACGGTGCGTAGGTCGAGACGGTCCTGCAACAGGTGCAGCTTTTCCGCATCCGAATCGATGATGGTGATGTCGTTGGACTCGCCGACCAGGCTTTCGGCAACGGTGGAGCCGACCTGGCCGGCTCCGAGTATGAGTATCTTCACGTTGCCTCACCCTTCCACTTGATCGAGCAACCCATGCTGGCGAGCTGCTCGCGCGGTCCCTGACCGGTCTTGGCGACTTGCAGCATGGCCTCGAACAGATCGCGTTTCGCACCCGGCACCGCTTCCTTGCGCGAGGCGTCCAGGCGGCCCCGGTATTGCAATTCCAGGGCTGCATTGAAACCGAAGAAATCGGGGGTGCATACCGCGCCGTAATCACGGGCGACCTGCTGCGACTCGTCCCACACGTAGGGGAAGGGGTATGCGTATTGCTGCGCCACCCGCTTCATGTTGTCGAACGAATCCTCCGCATATTCGGCCGGATCGTTCGACATGATGGCGATACTGTTGATGCCGTGTTGTTGCAGTTCGCGTGCATCGCGGATGATACGGTCGCGGACGGATTTGACGTAGGGGCAATGGTTGCAGATGAACATCACCAGCAGGCCGTTGGCACCGCGCGCCGACTCCAGCGTATGACGGCGACCGTCCACTCCGGGCAGGTCGAAGGGGCGAGCCCTCCAGCCGAAATCGCACAGCGGGGGTTGCAGACTGACCATGAAACATCCTCCTGATGAACAGCGTGATTTTTTGCGGCGTTATATTATCACGCCCGTTGCCAAGCCCACGCGTGCCATGTCCGCCCCCAGATTCTACTGCCCACCCCCCCTGCCTGCCGGCGCCAACTGCGAATTGCCGCCGGATGCGGCGCATCACGCCAGCCGGGTGTTGCGCCTGCGCGTCGGCGATGCGGTGCAGATTTTCGACGGCCTTGGCAACGCGCTGGATGCCACACTGCATGCCATCAGCGGCAAGCGCGTGCTGCTCGGCAACCTGCAGACCTGCATGCCGACGCAGGCAGAGGGCTTGCGCATCGTGCTGGCGCAGGCGATGTGCAGCAGCGAAAAGATGGACTGGGTGATCCAGAAGGCGACCGAGCTCGGCGCAGCCGAGATCATCCCGATCCAGACCCAGCGCAGCGTGGCCAGGCTGGCTGCGAGTCGCGCCGACAAGCGTGCCCTGCATTGGCACAATGTCGCCGTGGCCGCGTGCGAGCAGTGCGGGCGCAACGAATTGCCGCGGCTGCAGGCACCGCAGGAGCTGCACGAATGGTTGCAGGCGATGCGAGGGGTTGCGGGCAGCAAATTCATTCTGCTGCCGGGCGGCGCCGCAGGACTCCAGACACAGCCGCGGCCGCAGGGAAGCACAACCCTTCTGATCGGTCCCGAAGGCGGCTTTACTGCGGACGAGGCGAATATCGCGCAGCAGGCCGGATT
>JAVHSB010000101.1:0-4079 GCA_036171955.1 Sideroxydans sp. | reverse complement strand
ATCGCGATTTGCCCGGCAACGCGGCTCATGGCGGACTTGATCAGAGGTTCCTTAAGCACCTGATTGCGCGTGCTATCATTCGCGCGCTTTTGGTCGCGCCGGCAGGATTAAAAAAACCGCATGTTCCGGCGTTGGCGTCAACCAGGCACAGGGAGAATTGGCCATGAAACTCGAATCGCTCGCGTTGCACCACGGGTACAAATCGGAAGCCACCACCAAGGCGGCGGCGGTGCCCATCTACCAGACGACTTCCTATACTTTCGACAACACGCAGCACGGCGCCGATCTGTTCAACCTGGCGGTGGCGGGCAACATCTACACCCGCATCATGAACCCCACCACGGCGGTGCTGGAAGAACGGCTGGCGGCGATCGAGGGCGGCATCGGCGGACTGGCGGTCGCCTCCGGCATGTCCGCCATCACCTATGCGATCCAGTGCATCACCCGTACCGGCGACAACATCGTCAGCACCAGCCAGCTCTACGGCGGCACCTACAACCTGTTCGCGCATACCTTTCCGCAGCAGGGCATCGAAGTGCGCATGGCCTCGGCCGAAGATTATGCCGGCCTGGAAGCGAAGATCGACGGCAAGACCCGCGCGCTGTATTGCGAAACCATCGGCAACCCGCTCGGCAACGTGGTGGACATCGAGCACCTTGCCGGGATCGCGCACCGCCACGGCGTGCCGCTGATCGTGGACAACACGGTGGCCACACCGGTGTTGTGCCGCCCGTTCGAGCACGGCGCCGACATCGTGGTGCACTCGCTGACCAAATACATCGGCGGCCACGGCACGACCATCGGCGGCATCATCATCGATTCCGGCAAGTTCGACTGGGTGGCGAACAAGGCGCGCTTCCCGATGCTGAACGAGCCCGACCCGTCCTATCACGGCGTGGTCTATACCGAGGCTCTGGGCGCCGCCGCGTACATCGCGCGCTGCCGCGTGGTGCCCTTGCGCAACACCGGTTCCGCGCTCGCACCTCTGAGCGCCTTCCTGTTGTTGCAGGGGCTGGAGACGCTGGCGCTGCGCATGGAACGGCACTGCGCCAACGCGCAGGCGGTGGCGGAATTCCTCAAGAGCCACCCGCAGGTGGCCTGGGTGAATTATGCCGGACTTCCCGGGAGCCCGTTCAAGGCGACCTGCCACAAGATCACCGGCGGCAAGGCCTCCGGCATCCTGACTTTCGGCATCAAGGGCGGGCAGAGTGCCGGGGCGAAATTCATCGACGCGCTGCAGATGATTTTGCGCCTGGTCAACATCGGCGATGCCAAATCGCTCGCCTGCCATCCGGCTTCCACCACCCATCGCCAGTTGAGCGCGGAGGAACTGGCGCGCGCGGGCGTGTCGGAAGACATGGTGCGCCTGTCTATCGGCATCGAGCACATCGACGACATCCTGGCCGACATTCGCCAGGCTCTGGCCGCGGCTGCTCGCTGAGTCTCGTCAGGGAAAATCCGCATGGCTGAATTCCACGCACTCGTTCCGGCCGCCGGATTCGGCGCGCGCATGGGACAGGAACTGCCCAAGCAATACCTGGAGCTGGCGGGGCGGCCGATGCTCTGGCATGCGCTCTCCACCTTGTGCGCCTGCCCCGACGTGCAGACCGTGTTCGTGGTGCTGGCACCGGACGACGATCAGTTCAAACGCCACGACTGGTCGCCGTGCGGGCGGAAACTGCAGCCGCTCTACTGCGGCGGTGCGACGCGCGCCGAAAGCGTCGCCAACGGGCTGCTCGCCTCCGAGCTGGAAGCGGACGACTGGGTGCTGGTGCACGATGCGGCGCGTCCCTGCCTGACCCAGACCCTGCTGGCCAAACTGATCGCGGAACTGCGCGACGACGCGGTCGGCGGCATCCTCGCCGTGCCGGTGGCGGACACCCTGAAACGCGCCGACGCGCAACAGCGCATCGCCGCCACCGAGCCGCGAGAAGGCCTGTGGCAGGCGCAGACGCCGCAGATGTTCCGCGCCGGGCTGCTGATGCAGGCCCTGCAACAATGCCACAACGTGACCGACGAAGCCTCAGCGGTCGAGGTGCTCGGTTTGCAGCCGAAGCTGGTGGCCAGCGACAGCGGCAATTTTAAGGTCACCTATCCGCAGGACATAGTCCTCGCGGAGTTGTTGCTGAAAGTGAAAAGCAGTTAGCCATAGAGATCACAGAGCACACAGAGAGGTACGGCGGCTTTCTCTGTGGTCTCTGTGTCCTCTGTGGCTTGTTAAAGATTTTGAATGAGAGGTAATGATGCGTATCGGACAAGGTTTCGACGTTCACCAACTGGTCGAGGGGCGCAAGCTCATCATCGGCGGCGTGGAGATCGCGCACGACAAGGGACTGCTTGGCCATTCCGACGCGGACGTGCTGCTGCATGCGATTTGTGACGCGCTGCTGGGGGCGGCGGCGCTGGGCGACATCGGCCGCCATTTCGCCGACACCGATGCCGAATACAAGGACATCGACAGCCGCATCCTCCTGCGCGAAGTGATGAACAAAGTGCGCGTGGCCGGCTGGCAGGTGGCCAACGTGGACGCAACCCTCATCGCGCAGGCGCCGAAGATGGCGCCGCACATTCCGCAGATGGTCGCCAACATCGCCGCCGATCTGCACCTGGAAAGGCACCAGGTCAACGTCAAGGCGACCACCACCGAACAACTCGGCTTCACCGGGCGCGGCGAAGGCATCGCGGCGCAAGCGGTCGTGCTGCTGATTGCGGAAAGATCATGACGCAAGGCAGTCCCGCCTCGTTCCAATCTCAGGCGCGCACCTGGTTTGAAACCTCGATCAGATTCAAGTCCGGGTCGTGGAAATACACCGAAAGGATTGGGCCGGCAGCCCCGGTGCGCTGAACCGGGCCTGCAATAACGACCACATCTGATGCGGCAAGGTGGCGCACCACCTCGGCCAACGGTACCGAGGTGAGGAAACACAGATCTGCCGATCCCGGCGTTGGATTTTCGGCCTTGGGTTCAAATTCACTGCCGTGCGGGTGCAGGTTGATTTTCTGCGCGCCAAAACACAAGGCCGTGCGCCCATTCCCGAACGTAACTGCCTGCATGCCCAGCACCCTTGAATAAAAGGACGCGGTAGCGTCGATGTCTTTGACGGTCAGAACCAGATGATCAAGGCTGTCAATTTTCATGCGAGAGCGGGCTGGATGGCCAATGTGTGATTGAGGAGGCGCACTGTTGCGCAGACCGGGTTGAATATAGGGCTGGGCATCATTTACGCCTCCGACAAGACGCTATTTCTTTGAGTGCGACCAAGCGCCCATTTTTTGATCTTTGGCTTGACGTTCAATATCTCGAATCCGATCAAGATATATTTTCGATTTTTCTCCGGTAGGCAGTTTTACAGCGACGCCTTTTGTCCGTGCCAGCCCCTCTGCAAGCAAGACTTCGATCAAGCGTTTATCTCCGACGTCGACAAGACCGTAGTATCGCGTTTCCGCGCTTCGCCCGCCTCCGACAGCCCAGCGCGTTGAAACCACAAAAGGCTCCTGCAAAATTTCGCGCACGCGCTTGGTTGCCTTTTCTCCGGTTGCAAGAATATCTTCGATCGTCACCCCGAAATGGGCGCGTTGTTCTCCCACACGCACTCCGTTCGACAAGTCGGTCTCGGGTGCGTCAACGTAGTAAAGCCGCAGTACAAACTCGCGACCGCCACAGTTAACCCGAAAGCTGTCACCGTCGTTGTACTTTGTATCAACATATCGGCATTGCGTAAGCTGATGCCATTGTTTTCGCTCGGCGGCCTCTACGTTGGAAGAGGTAACCACCAGCATCAACACGGCCAATCGAATTAGCATTTGCATTCCCTGGTAGATAACAACGACGCTCAATGATTGATATAAGGGAGCCATTTAGAGTGCACCGCTCCGAACGAATGGGTTAAAGGGCCAAGCTCGAATTGTTTCTGGTTAACATCATGATTTCCAGTCCCATCACACTACGCTTGGTCGGAAATTAGTTCGAGTCTAACCTTTTTTTTGACCTGTCCGGGTCGCGAAAATAAAACCGATAAAATTGGACCGGTAGCCCCGGTGTGCTGAACCTTCCCTTCAATTGCGGCTGCGCATCTTCT
>JAVHSB010000100.1:0-4101 GCA_036171955.1 Sideroxydans sp. | reverse complement strand
CCTCGGGAGGATTTTCTACCAACAAGGAATTTACAGAAAGGATGTTGCACTAACCAGGCGAGCGTATACATTTCAAGCTCGCTTCAGACACCAGTTATATTTTGCGACAACCCCGCCGTACCAGACTTCTTCGGCAACGATCAATCGTCCCTTCTGGCCTTGCTCTGGTACATCGACTGATCGGCCACAGCTATGAGGGTTGCCGCAGTAGCACCATCCTGCGGATAGCGCGCGACACCAATGCTGCCGCCGCAGCGCAGTTCGATATCCTGATGCGGTATGGACAATGCCAATACCGCCTGAACCTTGCTCACGATGCTATCCATCGCAGCGGCTTCACAGTTACCCTCGATGAGAATCAGGAATTCGTCGCCGCCGATGCGGGCTGCAGTGTCGCTCGCACGCAACAGCTTGTGCAGTCGTTGCGCCACCTCCAGCAATACGGCATCGCCGGCTTTGTGCCCGTAGGTGTCGTTGATAGACTTGAACCGGTTCAGATCGATGAACAGCAAAGCCACTTCGGTCTTGTTGCGTTTGGCCCGCTCCAACGCTTGTTCGAGCCGTTCCAGAAGCAGGCGCCGATTGGGAAGGCCGGTGAGACTATCGTGGTTGGCGAGGTGTTCGAGCTTGACCTTCTGGTTTTGCAAGACTTCGAATTGATTGTGGATCTGAACTTCCATGTGCTCGATGCTGCGCGCCAGTTCGCCAATCTCGTCCGCGCGTACGCCGGGGGATGCACCTATCGTGCCATCGGTTGAGAATCGTCGCACTTCCGCGACCAAATCCCGCAACGGTTGCGTCAGGTAGCGAGCCAGAATGATCGCCAGAAAAATCGCCAGCACACTCAGGCTCAACACGATGCGCATGATGTCCGCCGCATGCTGGTTGCTGTCGGCCAGTACGCTGGCAAGCGGCTGCGAGAGGCCGAGGATGAATTCATCTTCAGCCTCCAGACCGCTCAACGGTTGAAAAACAAAGGCGGCGACGAGCGCGTCTGCAGCACCTGTGGTGTGTTTGCTTTGGATGACCACGTTGTCATGGCGCGGCTGACTGCCTTGCAGCAGGGATGACGCTGCGGGAAACTCGTCCTGCACGAGGGCGGACTGGCCCCGATCAAAGGCGAAGCTGCGGGCGGAATCGGGATGTATGAGGAAATCCCCGTTGCCATTGGTCAGATACAGCTTCAGCTCTGGCGGCAGATCACTCGCGAGTTGCGCAAACAGACCTTGCAGATCCACATTGATGACAACGACGCCGACCGCCTTGCCGTTCAGGTCATGGATCGGTGCCGCAACCTGCAAGGATGGCTTCCCCACTCCAGCATGCGCCCCGACTTCATGGTTGATCGTAGCCCGCGACACATATACCGCGCCGGAAGCCAACGGTAGCGTGTCGAATACATAGTTGTAGTGCCCCTTCTCTTGCAGGTCGTCGCCTTTGATGCGCAACAAACCACTTAATCCGCGATCGACCCGGATGCGCTCCCGTCCATAGTTCGCCGCCTCGATAAGGCGGATCTGGAAATATTCCGGATGCACCGTCATCAATCGCTCGAATATAATCGAGACATTATCTTCACTCAACGCCTGAAATCCAGAGTTGGTATGTTGCAGGATGCGTGCAGCTTGCGGATGCTGCGCCACAAGGCTGACATCGGCTGCAATATCTTTCAGTGCCACGATCACCTGGCGCATCAATACCCGGGTAGCTGTCAGCAGACGATCTTCCGAGGCCTTGACCAACTGTTCCCGGCTGGTCTGGTAGGCAAAGTACCCGGTCAACCCGGTGCCCAGCAACCCGACAAGCATCAGCACCAGCGCGAGACGCCACGCGATTGTGAGCTTCATGGCGCCATCACGCGCGAGAGTTGATCGCCGGAGCGTATGCGCCCCCACAGTTTTTCGCGACGGGCTGTGTCCTCCTGCGGTTGTAGCCATAACAGCAGGTCGTGTGGTCGTCTGTCCGCCTGCTCGTACCGCGTGCTGGACAGTCCCTGGCGCTCGGTCAACAGACGGCTGCCCTCCTCATCGAGCAGGTAGTCTATCCAGGCATGCGCCAGCGCAGGGTCGCGGGCCGAACGTGTGATGGTCCAGCAATCGAGCCAGGCGAGAGCACCCTCCTGCGGGATCGCATAACCGATGTCTGCGCCGGCGGCCTTGAGCAGATGCACCTGCTGCATGCCGTAATTGGCGAACATCAGCGCGGCATGATGGTCCATAAAGAGGCGGACAGATTCTTCCGGCTGCAAGTAGAAGCCGAGCACGTTGCGGCGCAAGGCAATCAATTGTTGCGCTGCTCGCTGCCAATCTGCCGTGCCGATGCGGAATGGCGACTGCAAACCGAGTCTTTGTGCGGCAAGCGAAAAGTTATGTGTGCCGCCGTCATAGACCACCACCTTGCCGCGATAGCGCGGATCCCACAGCGCGGCGATGGTGGCGGGCGGGGCGGCGATCTGCTTGCGGTCATAGATCAGCCCCATCTCGGCATAGGTGAAAGGAATGGCATAGACCTTGCCTTCGTGTACCAATCCGGGAATGGCCGCCAAATCGCGAAAGCGCGCAAGCTGGCGCTGAGTGTTTGGCAGCAGTTCCACATTCAGCGATTGCACCAGATTCACAGCGATATAGCGTTGCAACTCGGCGACATTGACCGCGAAGACATCGTAATCCGTGTTGCGCTCGCTGATCCTCTGCCACAACACAGCATCGGAGGTGATGACGGTCAGTTCGACACGCACACCTTTCTTCTGCTCGAAACTCTTGACTACTTCAGCTTCGGCATATCCCGGCCAGGCCAGCACCCGCAACACGGGCTTCTCCGCCCAAGCTGGCGTAACGACAAGAGACAGCAGCGCCATCAGCCATAGCGCCTGTTTGCCGACTGCGGTGTTTTTGAGAAAGGAAGGCATGGATGCCAGTACGCTCAAGGATTTCTTTTGGGGTTTGTACATTGGGGAGCACCCTATCGTGCCCCACTTGGCAGGTCAAGATTTTGGATCCGGTTCACAAATCGCAAAGCCAGATTGCGGTTGTATGGGTGTGCGGCAGGTGTTACGCTTTGCCGCACACATCGTGGCACTCTCCAATTACATCCTCACCCTCGGCCAGCAACTGCTCAAGCAGCACGGCGAACGCATCCACAAGATCGCGCTGGATGTCGGATTCACCTGTCCCAATCGGGATGGAAGCCGGGGCATCGGCGGCTGCACTTTCTGCAACAACGACTCGTTCAGTCCAAACGGCCGATTGCAAAAACCATTGGACGAGCAGCTGGACAGCGGCCGCCGCGCCATCCTGAAGCGCACCCGCGCAAAAAAATACCTCGCCTATTTCCAGGCCTACACCAACACCTATGCCGAGGTGGCCGAGCTCGACCGTTTATACCGGGATGCCTTGTCCCGCCACGACATCGTCGGCCTTGCCATCGGCACGCGCCCGGATTGCGTCTCCGCTGCGGTGCTCGATCTGCTCGCCGATTACCGCCGCGAAGGCTACATCGTGTGGCTGGAACTCGGCCTGCAATCGGCGTTCGACGCCACTCTGCGCCGCGTCAATCGCGGCCATGGTTTGCAGGAATACCGGACCGCGGCGACCGCGGCGCGCCAGCGCGGCATCCCCTTGTGCACCCACCTCATCCTCGGCCTGCCCGGTGAGGACGAGTCGCATTACCATGCCAGCCTCGATACCGTGCTTGAGATCGGGGTGGACGGGCTCAAGCTGCATCCGCTGCACGTGGTCGCTCACACCGTGCTCGCCAACCAGTGGCGGCGCGGCGAATACCAGCCTTTGCAACGCGAGGAATATATCCGCGTCGCCTGCGACCTGATCGAGCGCACTCCGGCACACATCGTGTTCCATCGCATCACCGGCACCGCCTCGCCCGACATCCTGCTCGCGCCGCACTGGTGTTCGCAGAAATGGAATGTGCTGAACGGCATAGCCGCTGAGCTGGCGCGGCGCGGTCGGCGCCAGGGGAGCCGCTGCGGGATGCCCTGGACCGAAAAAAGCCTGGTCAACGCGGACTGATCCGGCCGGCACCCGACCGGTGCATCACATCAGCGCCACACTCTTGACCTGGGCATACACGTCCATGCCCGCACGC
>JAVHSB010000099.1:0-4119 GCA_036171955.1 Sideroxydans sp. | reverse complement strand
GTCAACGGGGTGCGCAACTCGTGCGAGACATTGGCGACGAAATCGCGCCGCATGTTTTCCAGACGCTCGAACTGGGTGATGTCGCGGCTGATGAGCAGGCGCTTGCCTTCGCCATAGGCAACCAGTTTGATCGACAGGGTGATGTCGTCCTGGCGGGTGCCGCGCAGAATCAACGGCAGGCGCGCATCCTGCGCGGCCAGATATTCCACGAACTCGGGTTGCCGTGCCAGATAGGTGATCTGCTGACCAATGTCGGACGTGTTGTTCAAACCGAAATGGGTCTCGGCCAACGGATTACACCACTCGATGCGGTCGGCGGCATCCAGAATCACCACACCTTCCGGCAGGGCGGCGGTGGCTTGTTCCATCTGCTGCAGGGCATTCAGATGTTCCACGCGCTGGCGGCGCTGAAGCCGCATCATCTGGTGCAGGCTGGAAAACGCATCCACCCACAACCCCGCACCGTCCGGCATCGGGCGCTCCGCGGGAGCCTCCAGCCAGCGCATCAGTGCAGCCAGCTGGCGCAGATGGTGCAACAGTCGCCAGACGAGACCGGCCGCAAACACCAGGAGCGCCACTTGAGCCCCGAAGACTGCCCACAGCAGCAGGGAAAGCAGCAGCAGAAAGAACGGATAAATGACTGCGCGCTGCCAGAACTCGCTCACGATGCCGACCCGGAAGAATGGAGGAACAGGAAGAATTATCCCAGAAAAAGCGCTTCGATACCGCAGCCGTGCTGTGAGTGAACCGCCGATCAATTCCGCCCTGGGTTGCGGTACAAGGCTAATCGCGCCGACCGCATGGCGCGTTACTCCAGCGAGAAGCGGTAGCCGCTGCCGCGCACGGTTTGCACCAGCCCATCCAGCGAGGATGCTTCCAGTGCCTGGCGCAGGCGGCGGATATGAACATCCACGGTGCGTTCCTCCACAAACACATGGTCGCCCCACACTTGATCCAGCAGTTGCGCCCGGCTGTACACGCGCTCGACATGGGTCATGAAAAAATGCAGCAGGCGGAATTCGGTCGGTCCCAGTTCCAGATTGACGCCCTTGGCGCTGACGCGATGAGTGGCGGGCGAAAGCTCGATGCCGCCGATGCTGACCAGTTCTTCGCTCATCTGCGGTGAGCGCCGGCGCAACACGGCGCGGATGCGCGCCATCAGTTCGCGCGGCGAGAAGGGCTTGGTCATGTAATCGTCGGCGCCCGCTTCCAGCCCCTGTATCTTGTCTCGTTCTTCGCCGCGCGCGGTCAGCATGATGATCGGAATGTCACGAGTACGTGAATCGACACGCAGGCGGCGCGCCAGTTCGATGCCCGAGCTGCCGGGCAGCATCCAGTCGAGCAGGATCAGGTCGGGCAGCGCCCGGTTGATTTGCTGCATGGCCGCTTCCGCATCGAGCGCCTTGACCGCGCGGAAACCGCATTGCTCCACATTGAATGCCAGCAATTCCTGGATCGCCGGCTCGTCTTCCACAAGCAGTATGGTTGCTGTTGCCAAAATTCACTCCCGATTCGTTTTACACCCTGCGGATGATATGAATGAAATATGACAATTGCATGACAATTCAGTCACTGGCATGCCGATGGGGATGGTGAGCCTTGCGCCGGATATCGGGCAGCAGAGATCCGATCAGCATCCCGGCCACGCTCATCAGCAGTCCGACCAGTTGCGGCGGCCAGTAGGTCTGCGTTGCCAGCCATTCCATGAGCAGCCAGGAAGCCAGCCCCAACGCGATGGACAGCAGCGCGCCCTGGTTGCTGGCGCGTTTCCAGTACAGCCCGAACGCCAGCGGTACGAACGCCCCGACCAGAGTGACCTTGTAGGCGTTTTCCACCATGTGGAAGATGCTCGATTCAGAGTTGAGCGCGAACCACAGCACGAGGATGCCGAAAGTCAGCAGGATGATGCGCATGGTGCGCAGCATCTGTTTGTCGCTCATGGCGCCAAAGGCAAAATGCTTGAGGATGTTCTCGGTGAACATCACCGAGGGCGCGAGCAGAGTGGCCGAGGCGGTGCTCATGATGGCCGACAGCAAGGCACCGAAAAAGAACACCTGCGCGATGAGCGGGGTGTGGTTCAGGATCAGGCTGGGCAGGATCATTTGCGAGTCGTTCTCGACCAGCGCGCCGAAGAATTGCGGATCGATCAGCATCGCCGCATAGGCCAGAAACATCGGAATGAAGGCAAAGGCGAAATACAGCATGCCGCCGGCCACCGTACCGCGTACCGCGATTCTTTCGGTTCTGGCGGAAGTCATGCGCTGGAACACGTCCTGTTGCGGAATTGAACCCAGCATCATGGTCACGGCCGCCCCGACGAACGGGATCCACGCCTCCATGCCGCCGCCCTGCGGGAACAATTGCAGCTTGCCGGCCGCTTCGGCCTGGAGCAGCACGTTGCCCACCCCGCCCGCCCGCTCACCGACCATGACCGCGATGAGCAGCAGCGCCACCATGATGATGGTCATCTGCACAAAGTCGAGCAGTGCCACCGACCACATGCCCCCAACCAGGGTGTAGGTCAGCACCACGGCGATGCCGATGACCATGCCGGCCTGGGGCGAAACGGCCCCCGCGCTGACCACATTGAACACCAGCCCCAGTGCGACCACCTGCGCCGCCACCCAGCCGAGATAAGACAGCATGATGCAAACCGACATGATCAGCTCCACCGTGCGGCTGTAGCGGTTGCGGTAATAGTCGCCGATGGTCAGCAGATTCTGGCGGTACAGCAGCGGGGCGAAGAATAGTCCGGCCAGGATCAGACACAGGCTGGCACCGAAGGGGTCGGCGATCACCCCCCCCAACCCTTCCTGCACGAAGGTGGCCGAGATGCCGAGCACGGTCTCTGCACCGAACCAGGTGGCGAACACCGTCGCAGTGACCACCGGCAAAGGCAGGTTGCGCCCCGCCACCACGAAATCGCGCGAGGTGTGCACGCGCCGTGCGGCATAAACGCCGATCCCGACCGAGAACAGCAGATAGAGCACGACGAACCAGATCAGCATGCAGATACTCCGTTGGCGATGATGCGGCGAATTTTAGCGCAAACCCTGAGGAGCACAGCCATGAAAAAAGGCTCCCGCAGGAGCCTTTTTTGGGCGCACCGAACAGCCGGTTTACAGTTCTGCCGCGTGCGAGGCCAGGTACTTGGCAACCCCGTCCGGAGAGGCGTTCATGCCGGCCTTGCCCTTGCTCCAGCCAGCCGGGCAGACTTCGCCGTGCTCTTCGTTGAATTGCAACGCGTCCACCATGCGGATCATTTCATCGATGTTGCGGCCCAGCGGCAGGTCGTTCACCACTTGGTGACGAACGATGCCACTGCGGTCGATCAGGAAGGAACCGCGATAAGCAACGCCCCCTTCGGATTCGACGTCATAGGCCTTGCAGATTTCATGCTTCATGTCGGCCACCAAGGTGTAGCGCACCTGACCGATGCCACCCTTGTTCACCGGGGTGTTCTTCCAGGCCAGATGGGTGAAGTGGGAGTCGATGGAAACGCCGATCACTTCGACGTTGCGCTTCTTGAATTCGTCCAGACGGTGGTCGAACGCGATGATTTCGGACGGGCACACGAAGGTGAAGTCGAGCGGGTAGAAATACACCACCGCATATTTGCCCTTGATGTGCTTGTGCAGGTTGAAGGATTCGTTGATTTCGTTGCTGCCGAGTACGGCAGAAGCGGTGAAATCGGGCGCCGGTTTTCCTACGAGTACTGCCATGATGACCTCCGTTGATTAAGTTGAGTGAAATGCTAGGGAATGGAATGTATCAGATGGTGGATTTCTGTCAACCCGCCTGCACCGCGCTGTTGTATTGCGTGCGATGCAATTGGGAATACACCCCGTTCTGGCGCAACAGATCCGCATGAGTGCCGCTTTCGACGATATTGCCCTTTTGCAGCACCACGATGCGGTCGGCCTTTTCGATGGTGGACAGGCGATGGGCGATGACCAGCGTGGTGCGCTTCTGCATCAGGATCTCCAGTGCCGCCTGCACATGCCGCTCGGATTCGGAATCCAGCGCAGAAGTGGCTTCATCCAGGATCAGGATGGGCGCATTTTTCAGGATCGCGCGCGCAATGGCGATGCGCTGGCGCTGCCCGCCCGACAAGCGCAC
>JAVHSB010000098.1:17357-18921 GCA_036171955.1 Sideroxydans sp. | reverse complement strand
CAGTCCGGCCTCTATCACCTGACCGCAGCGGGCCGCACCAGCTGGCATCAGTACGCCGAAGAGATCGTGCGCCTGGCCCGCGAATACGATGATGCTCTCGCCGCCAAACCGCTCATCATCAAGCCTCTCGCCACGCACGAATATCCGGTCCCCGCGCAACGCCCCGCCAACTCGGTGCTGGCGACCGACAAGATCAGAGGGGTTTTCGGATTGAGCCTGCCGCCGTGGCAGGACGATCTGGCGAGCTGCATCAAGGAAATCTACGAGAATTTGTAGGTCGGGTTTTAACCCGACAATGCGGGATGCGCGATACAAATTTGTCGGGTTAAACCCAGATAATCCATTGAACGTGGGTCGGACTTCAGTCCGACAGTCCGCGTCGGGCTGAAGCCCGACCCACAAAGCAATGTGGAGCGCAATGGCCGCTTCAGTGCAGCGCCCGGTTCACCCGCTCCAGATCGCCTTCCTGCAGATTCCCCGCCGCCGCCTTCAGGCGCAGGTGGCTGACCAGATAGTTGTATTGCGCCTGATACAGGTCGCGCCGCGTGGAGAACAGCTGCTGTTGTGCATTCAGTACGTCGAGGCTGGTACGCACGCCGACTTCCTGTCCCAGCTTGCTCGCTTCGAGCAGGCTCTCGCTGGATTTCAGGGCCTGCTGCAACGCGTTCACGCGCGCGATGCCGCTCACCACGCCGAGGTAGGCCTGGCGGGCCTGCCAGGCGACATTGCGCCGCGCATCTTCCAGGTCCTGCTTCGCCTTTTCCCGGTTGGCATCCGCCTCGCGCCATTTCGACTGGGTCGCGCCGCCCTGGAACAGTGGCATGTTGAGCTGCACGCCAACCGAAGTGCTGCGCGTATCGCCGCAGACGGTGAAGGAGCAACCGGTGTTCTTCGCATAGTTGCCGACCAGATCGACGGTGGGCAGATGTCCGCCGCGATTGCGCGCGACCTCCTCTTCCGCGAGGCGGTACGCGGCTTCGGCAATGACCACCTGCACATTGGCCTGGCGGGCTTCATCCACCCAATGCTGCACGTCGGCCGGTTCGGGCGAACCCAGACTGAATGCAGCACCCAGCACATTCAGCGGCGGCAGGTCGGCATTGATCAGGCGCTGCAAGTCGCGCCGCTTCAGTTCCAGATCGTTCGCGGCGGCGAGTTCCTGCGCCAGGATCAGATCGAAGCGTGCCTGCGCTTCGTAGGTGTCGGTGATCGTGGCGGTGCCCACTTCGAAATTGCGTTTCGCCTGTTCCAGCTGCTGGCCGATCGCCGCTTTCTGCGCGGCCGTGAGCTGCACCGTGTCCTGCGCGATGAGCACCTCGAAATAGGCCCCCGCACTGCGCAGGATGAGGTCCTGTTGCGCCGCCTTGAACTGTGCTTCGGCAATCGCGGTCTGGAGCTCGGACTGGTTGTACAGCGCCCAGTTCTGCTCGCGGAACAGCGGCTGCACCACGCTAACGCCATAGCCGTGGCTGTTGTATTTGCTCGCGCCATAGGGCGCGTTGACATCGTTGTAGGTGGTGTTGGCGTTCAGATTGACGGTCGGCAGCAGCAGCGCGCGTCCCTG
>JAVHSB010000098.1:0-17257 GCA_036171955.1 Sideroxydans sp. | reverse complement strand
CCCCAGTGCTGTGCCGCGTCCCCGACCTGCAGCTCGACGTTGCCGATGTTGTGTGTCGCCAGATTGCGCGCGGCCATCGCGCTCAACTCCGGCTCGATCTCGACACTGGTCACCTGCGCCGCCATGCGCGCCAGCAGCGCGGCCAGATAACCGCTGCCGGTGCCGACTTCCAGCACGCGATCGGTCGCTTGCAGCGCCAGCGCCTGCACAGCGCGGGCCTCGAGCTTGGGTTGCCACATCGCGGCGCCGTGCCCCAGCGGGATCTCGGTATCGACAAAGGCCAGCGCGCGGCTTGCGGGGGGCACAAACTGCTCGCGCCGCACCACTTTCAGCAATTCCAGCACCCGGAGATCGAGCACGTCCCACGGACGGATCTGCTGCTCGATCATGTTGAAGCGCGCCTGTTCCAGATTCATGTCTTCCTCCTTGTTGTTCTTCCTGTTGTGCGGGATACGCCCCCTGCGGGTGCGGATTGCCTGCCGCGCCAGACCCCGTTCGCCGACGTGTTCGGCGTTCCCTCTGCTCAATCGCGCGGGAGTATAGCAACAGCACCCCCCGCCCTCAACCTGCCGTACATTTGCCGCACTCTGCCGACAGCGGCGCGCATCCAGGCGATGCCGTCATCGACGTAGGTGAATACCACCGGGATGACCAGCAGACTGAGGAAGGTCGAGGTGATCAGGCCGCCGATCACCACGATCGCCATCGGCGAACGGAAACTGCCGTCGCCGGTGCCCAGGTCGAGCGCGACCGGCAGCATGCCGGCGCCCATCGCCAGGGTGGTCATCACGATCGGACGCACCCGCTTGCGGCAGGCATCGAGCAGCGCCTCGCTGCGCGTCATACCGCGATCGCGCCGCGACACGATGGCATATTCCACCAGCAGGATCGCGTTCTTGGTGGCGATGCCCATCAGCATGATGATGCCGATCATGGAGGGCATCGAGATCGCGCTGCGCGAGAGGAACAGGGCGAGGAAGGCACCCGGGATGGACAGGATCAGCGCCCACAGGATGGTGGCCGGCTGCATGAAATCCCGGAACAGCAGCACCAGCACGATATAGATGCACAGCACGCCGGTGAACATCGCCAGGCCGAAGCTGGCGAACAGCTCCTGCATCGCCTCGGCATCGCCGATCGGCGCCATCGCCACCCCGTCCGGCAAATTTTTGATCGAGGGCAGGTTCTTCACCGCCGCCTGCACTTTGCCCATGGGCTGTCCGGCCAGCTCGACATCGAACGTGATGTTGCGCTGGCGCTCGAAGCGGTCGATCTGCGCCGGACCGCTCTCGAGCGACAGGGTGGCCACGTTGGCCAGCAGCACCGGGCCATGCGCGCCCGGCACCATGAGGCGCCCGAGCAAATCGAGGTCGCTGCGTGCCGCATCGCGCAACTTGACGATGATCGGCAGCTGCCGCTCCGGCAGGTTCAGCTTGGCCAGCGCCTGGTCGTAGTCGCCGTTGGTCGCCACGCGCAGGGTTTCAGCGATCGCCGCCGTGGTCACGCCGAGGTCGGCTGCGCGCGCGAAATCGGGGCGCACCACCACTTCCGGACGCAGGATGCTGGAATTGGACACCACGTTGCCGATGCCCTGCAGTGTGCGCAATTCCTGCCCGACCTTCAGCGCATGGGCCTGCAACAGCTGGCCGTTCTCGCTGGTCAGCACGAGCTGGTATTTGTCGGATGAAGAACCGAGGCCGACCTTGACGCGCACGCCCGGCAAGGCGCGCAACGCCTCGCGCAACGCATCCTCGATCACCTGTTTGCGCGGCCGGTCCGAACGCTCCTTGAGCTGGATCGACAGCGTCGCCTTGCGCGCTTCGGCCGCCCCGGTCGGTTCGAACGCATTGCCGCCGGCCGCCCCGCCGCCAATGGCGGTATAGACCAGTGTCACGTTCGGGTTCTGCATCACGATCGCGCGCGCGCGTTCGGCCATGGCATAGGTCTGCTCGAACTTGCTGCCCGGCGCGAGGGTCAGCGTGACCTGGGTCTGCGACTGGTTGTCCTTGGGCTGGAATGCGGTCGGCAACGTTGCGGCCAGCAGGAACGAGCCGACAAAGAACACGGCGGTCACCAGCAGCGTGGTCTTGCGGTGTTGCAGACACCAGCGCGCCCAACCCAGATAGATCGCGATCCAGCCTGGCGTGGCATGCGGGCTGCGCGGGCGCAGGAAATAGGCGCACAGCATCGGGGTCAGCAGACGCGCCACCAGCAGCGAGAACAGCACGGCCACCGCGGCGGTCCAGCCGAACTGCACGAAGAAGCGGCCGGGCACCCCGTCCATGAATGCGGTCGGCAGGAACACGGCGACCAGGGTGAAGGTGGTGGCGATAACCGCCATGCCGATCTCGTCCGCCGCCTCCATCGCCGCATCATAGGGTTTCTTGCCCATCTCCAGATGGCGCATGATGTTCTCGATCTCGACGATGGCATCGTCCACCAGCACGCCGACCACCAGCGACAGGGCGAGCAGGGTGACCAGGTTGATGGTGAAACCGAGCAGGTACATGCAGGCGAAGGTCGGGATGATGGCGAGCGGCAGCGCGGTCGCCGCGACGATGGTGGCGCGCGCGTTGCGCAGGAAGAACACCACCACGAGCACGGCCAGCAGCGCGCCCTCGAAGATCATTTCCAGCGAACCCTGATAGGCCTGATAAACGGTATCGACCGTGTTGAACACCAGTTTTGTGCCGATGTCGGGATGGGTCTTTCCGAATGCTTCCAGCGCGGTCGCGACTCCGCGCGCCACCTCCACATCGCTGGCACCGAGCGAGCGTGTGATCTCGAAGCCGACCACGGGACGGCCGTCGTGCAGCGCCGCCGAACGCCGCTCGGCGATGGTGTCGCGCACGTCCGCCACCTGGTCGAGGCGGATGCTGCGCCCGTCGCGCAGCGAAATGTCCATCTGTCCGAGTTGCACGGCGGTCTGCACCGTGGCCAGGGTGCGCACGGTCTGTTCCATGCTGCCCAGGTCGGCGCGCCCGCCCGGCGATTCCTGCTGGATCTGGCGCAGTTGCGCGGAGATTTCGGCTGCGGTGAGGTTCAACGCGAGCAGCTTGACCGGATCGAGCTCCACCCGCACCTGGCGCGTTACCCCGCCGACGCGGCTGACCGCACCCACGCCTTTCACGCCGAGCAGATGTTTGCTCACGTTGTTGTCCACGAACCAGGACAGCTCTTCCTCGCTCATCTTGCCGGAGGCGATGGTATAGGTGAGCAGCGGCTTGCCGCTCAATTCCACCTTGGTGATCACGGGCTCCAGCATTTCGCGCGGCAAGTCGCCACGGATGCGCGCGATGGTCGAGCGCACGTCCTCCAGCGCCAGGAGAGAATCGCGCTCCAGGCGGAACTCGGCCGAAACAATCGCGCTGCCGTCCTTGACCTGGGTATAGAGATGTTTCAATCCCTGCACCCCGGCGAGTCCGTTCTCGATCTTGCGCGCCACTTCGGTTTCCATCTGGTCCGGCGATGCACCCGGCAGCTGCGCACTGACCGTGACCATGGGCAGGTCGATGTCGGGGAACAGCTGGATCTTCATCACCTTGAACGCGGCGATCCCCATGAAGGTGAGCAGGATAAAACCCAGCACCGCCGGCACCGGATTGCGAATCGACCAGGCGGAGACGTTCATTGCGCCACCACCTGCACCAGATCGCCCTCGGTCAGAAACGGGCCGCCGGTCTCGACCACGCGCTCTCCCGCCTGCAAGCCCTGCCTGATCTCGATGCGGTCGCCGTTGCGCTGCCCGATCGCGACCGTTCTTTCGTGCACGCGCGCCGCGTCATCCAGCACCAGCACATACGTCTGCTCCCCGCGTTGCATGACCGCGGTCTGCGGCAGGGTGGACACCTTCCTTTTGCCCGCGCTCAAATCGAAAGTGCCGCGCGCAAACACGCCCGCGACAATGTCTCTGCTGTCGTCAAGCCGGATCAGCGCATGGCCGAAGCGGGTCTGCATGTCCACCTTCGGCGAGATCGCGCGCACCGTCCCGTGCACGCGCCGCCCTTCACCGAGGCTGACCGTGGCGCGCATGCCGCGGCGCAGGCGCATCAATTCCTCTGCAGTCAGTTCGGCCTGCCACTCCAGCCGCCCCTGTCGGATCAGGCGGAACAATTCGTCGCCGCTCTTCGGCATCGAGCCAACATTGGCAGTGACCGCGGAAATGACGCCGTCATCCGGCGCCACAATCTTGCCCTGCGGCGCCGTGTTGCCTCCCGCGCCCAGTGCATTGTCCAGCGTCGCCAGCACCTCGCCGCGCTTCACCCAGTCGCCGATGCTGACCTTGACCTCGGCGATGCGCACTCCTTGCAGTTGCGCGCCGATCACGGCCTCTTGCCAGGGCACGATGCTGCCGTTCGCGCTCAGTGTCTGCGCCCAGCTCTCCTGGCGCCGCACGACCGTACTCACCGTCAGCGCCGGGCGGCTGGTTGCCTCCGGCGCGGGCGCTGCCTCGCTGCGGGGGCTCATCAGCCAGGCGGCTCCGCCGACGAGGAGCAATCCGCCCAGCAGGAAGAGGACTGTGTTCGGTTTGATGATGCGGGCTTTCATGTTCATGGGGGCGTACCTTGAAAAATCAGTTTGAGGGTTGTACGGCCGCTGCGCGGCGCATGCGCTCGCCGGCGACCAGCATCAGCGCGTAGTCGGTCAGTCTTTCCACCATCGCCGTTCGCGCCGGGATACCCCTGACCAGTTGCGGTGCAAGTTGTTCCACCGCAGAGCGTCCGCCGTGGAAATAGACGGTGGCCAGTCCGGCCAGACAGAAACACAGGCGGCTCACTTCATCGTCGGGAGCGTCCAGCGCAAACTCGCGACACAGGATCGTCTGCAGCTTTGCGTGGTTGGCGCGATAGGCCTGCGCCATCGCATCGTCCAGCACGCCGCTCGGCTCCGCTTCCTCGCGCACATGCAGGCGCATGAACTGGCGCAGCATCGGGTCTTCATCCGCGGTCGGCGGGAACAGCCAGGCATAGAGCGCCCGCAGGCTTTCGCGCAGGGGACTTTGCGCCGGATCGAGCGCGGCAAATCCATTGCATTCGGTGAGGAAGGGGAGCTGGAACACGGCACGGTAGAGCGCGGCCTTGTCGCCGAAGTGATAGTGGATCGCCGCCAGATTGACCTCGGCGCGGCGGGCGATCTCGCGCGTCGTCGCGGCGCGGTAGCCGTATTCAGCGAACACCTCGGTCGCCGCCTGCAGCAAGCGCCAGCGTGTTTCTTCCTGCGAAGCGGGCGCGTGGCCGAGCAGGCGCTGTGCCATGTTGACCAGGGGACAATTCGATTTGGGGTTGGCGCTCAAACGGGCTCCGGCGGAAAAGCGGAGCGCCACGTTATGCGCGCGACGTGATTAAGTCAAGCGACTTAATCGTTTGACTGATTCGGCGCCCGTCGTCACGCGGTCCTGATAGACCTCGACCAGAATCTCGACGAAACGCTGCGCCTGGGGCGACAGGAATTTGCCCTTGCGCAGCACCAGTCCGTAGTCGCGCTGCGGGAAATAATCCTTGAGCGGAATCCGTTCCAGCTTCTCGCATCCGGTCAGGCAGATGTTGGTGACGATGGAGATGCCCATGCCCATTTCCACATATTTCTTGATGACCTCCCAGCCGCCCGCCTCCAGCGTGACCTTGAAGGACAGGTTCTGCTGCTGGAAAACATACTTGACCATGCCCCAGGTGGAAAGATGGCGCGGCGGCAGGATCAGGCCGTACTGGCTGATGTGTTCGAGCTTCACCTGTTTTATTTTGCTCAGCGGATGGCCGTGCGGCACGATCAGCACGGGATCGAAAGTCACGACCGGCTGGTAGGAAATGTCGTCCGGCACTTCCAGCATGGAGCCGACGGCAAAATCGATCTCGTCCGCCTTGAGCATCTTCAAGCCGTCGCGGCCGGTCACATTGAACAGGCGCAGATGCACGCCGGGGTAGGCTTTGACGAAACGGCTGACCGCTTCCGGCAGGATGTAAAGGATGGTCGATTCGCCCGCGCCGATGTTGAGTTCGCCGGAATCCAGATGCCCGCTCTGCGCCATGAAATTGGTTTGCAAGTCGTCGATCCCGCGCACCAGCGGTTCGGCCAGGGCATACAGCGCCTCCCCGTCCGGCGTCAGTTTCAGGGTCGGCCCGCGCCGCTCGAACAAGGTGGCGTTCAGTTCGCGTTCCAGCGCCTGGATCTGCAACGTGATCGAGGGCTGGCTGAGGAACAGCTTCTGCGCCGCCTGGGTCACACTGCCGCTACGCACCACCTGGCAAAAAGCGCGCATCTGCTTGAGCCGGTTGTTCTTGTAATAGGCCTGTTTGTCTGTCGGCATGCTCCCTCCGCTCCGCTCATTTCAATAACCAATAATGAAAATTGAAATTATTGATTCCCCAAATGATTGTAACTTCAATAATCTTCCTTACACAAAAATAAGTCAGGAAACCTCAGATCAAGTCGCGCATGGCTCATGGCTGACTTGATCAAAGGTTCTTTAGGCGAGTATCACGCTCATCACAAGCGGGGAGATTTCTCATGGAAACACTGCACAATGTTCTATTGGCGGGCGCATTCATGGCGGCGCTGGGCGGCTTGCTCGCGCTGTTTCTGGCGGTCGCCAGCAAGCGCCTGTACGTGTTCGAGGACCCGCGCATCGACCAGGTCGAGGAAATGCTGCCCCATTCCAACTGCGGCGCCTGCGGTACCGCCGGTTGCCGCAACTTCGCCGAACAAGTGGTTGGGGGCACACTCGAACCCGCCCGCTGCACGGTAAACCAGCCCGACCAGAATCTTTCCATCGCCGAGATGCTCGGCATCACCCTCGGCGACGTGGAGAAACGCGTCGCCCGCCTGGCCTGTGCCGGCGGCAGCCACGTCGCCAAGATCCGCGCCGAATATGTCGGCCACGCCACCTGCCGTTCCGCCGCCATCGCCGGCGGGGGCGGCAAGGCTTGCGCCTGGGGCTGTCTCGGCATCGGCGACTGTGCCGATGTGTGCGACTTCGACGCCATCACCATGGACGAACACGGCCTGCCCCATGTGATCGAGGACAAATGCACGGCCTGCGGCGACTGCGTCGATATCTGCCCGAAACAACTGTTCTCGCTGCAGCCGGTGTCGCGCAAACTGTGGCTGGCCTGCCGCAACGAAGCCGATCCGGCGGCCGCCGAGGCCGTCTGCGAAGTCGCCTGCACCGCCTGCGGCAAGTGTGTGTTGGATGCCGCGCCGGGACTGGTCGCGCTCAAGAACAACCTCGCGGTGATCGACTACGCGTTGAACGCGCAAGCCGACCGCCATGCCATCGAGCGCTGCCCCACCGGCGCCATCGTCTGGCTCGAAGGCGAACGCATCGGCAAAGGACACGCCGCCAAGAAGATCATCCGCATCCAACCCCTGCCTGTCATGGCAGAAGCTTGACCCCACCCGCCCAGGAGACCCGCCATGCTGAACAAGATCAAACAATTCAAGTTGCTGGATGTCCTTACCGGCGCCGAGCAGCAGACCGAATTCAAATACCCCGGCGTGCGCGATGCCATCGACGGCAATACCGCCGTGATCATGGTGGAGCGCGAGGCTTCGGATGGCGCGGGCGCCTATCCGATCACGCCCTCGACCCAGATGGGCGAGTATTGGGCAGAAGCGGTCGCCGCCGGGCACGTGAACACGGCGGGCAGGCCGCTGATCTTCATCGAGCCGGAATCCGAGCACGCCGCCGCCGGGGTCACCGCCGGCCTGTCGATGACCGGCCTGCGCGCAGTTAATTTCACGTCCTCGCAAGGCATGGCCTTCATGCACGAGTCGCTGTATGCCGCGGTCGGCAAGCGCCTGCCCTACGTACTCAACCTCGGCTGCCGCGCCATCACCAAGAACTCGCTCAACGTGCATTGCGCGCATGACGATTATCACTGTGCCGACGACACCGGCTTCATCCAGGTCATGGCCAAGAATGCGCAGGAAGCGGCCGACCTCAACATGATCGCGCGCAAGACCGCCGAGCTCGCGCTGACTCCGGCGATGGTGGCGCAGGACGGCTTTCTGACCACGCACCTGATCGAGCCGGTGCTGGTTCCCGAAAAAGCCCTGGTGGATGAATTCCTAGGCCATGCGGACGACATCATCGCCACGCCCACCCCGGCGCAGCGCATCCTGTACGGCGACACACGGCGCCGCGTGCCGCAACTGTGGGATGTGGACAATCCGGTGCAGTCCGGCGTGGTGACCAATCAGGATGGCTACATGCAGGCGGTCGCGGCGCAGCGTCCTTACTTTTTCGAACACATCCCCGCGCTGTTCGAGCAATGCGCGCAGGAGTTCCATGCGCTGACCGGTCGCCGCTATGAGCGCGTTGGCCGCTATCGCTGCGACGATGCCGACTACATTATTCTCGGCCAGGGCAGCATGACGGTGCAGGCGGCAGCTGTCGCCGACTGGCTGCGCGAGCAGCGCAAGATCAAGGTGGGCGTGGTCAACCTGACCCTGTTCCGTCCCTTCCCCGGCGACCTGCTGGGCAAGATCCTCAAGGGCAAGAAAGGCGTGGCGGTGCTGGAGCGCACCGACCAGCCGCTGGCGGAAGACCTGCCGCTGATGCGCGAAGTACGCGCCGCCGTCACCAAATGCATCGAGAATGGCCGCGACGACTCCTATCCCGAATATGCGAGCTATGCCAGCGCAAAGGATATGCCATCCCTGTATTCCGGCTGTTACGGCCTGGGTTCGCGCGACCTGCAACCGGAGGGGCTGATCGCGGCGGTGGAGAATATGTTGCCCGGTGCCGCGCGCCGCAAGTTCTATTACCTGTCGGTGGATTTCGTGCGCGACGAATCCGCCACGCCGAAACAGGAATTCCGCCAGCAGGAATTGCAGGCCGCCTATCCGCGCATCAGGGAGATGGCGCTGCGCGGATCGGAGAATCCGAACCTGATGCCGAAAGGCGCCATCGCGGTGCGCATGCACTCGGTCGGCGGCTGGGGCGCGGTGACCACCGGCAAGAATCTGGCGATGACCCTGTTCGAACTGCTCGGCTGGGACATCAAGGCCAATCCGAAATACGGCTCCGAGAAGAAGGGGCAGCCGACCACCTATTACCTGTCCGCCGCGCCGGAACCGATCCGCATCAACTGCGAATACAGCAGCATCGACGTGGCGCTGTCACCCGACCCGCAGGTGTTCCTGCACACCAACGCGGTGGCCGGGCTGAAAAAGAACGGCGTGTTCGTCATCCAGAGCAATCTCGCCACGCCGGAAGCGGTGTGGGCGAGCTTCCCCTACGCCACCCAGAAATACATCGCGGAGAACGGCATCCGCGTGTTCTATCTGGACGCGTTCAAGATCGCGCGCGAAGAATCGAGCAATCCCGATCTGCAATTGCGCATGCAGGGCAACGCCTTCCAGGGCGCGTTCTTCCACGCTTCCGACGTGAAGGAGCGCGCCGGCCTCACCGACGCGGCCCTGTTCAAGGCCATCGAGAACCAGCTCGAAGCGAAGTTCGGCAAGAAGGGCAAACGCATCGTCGAGGACAATCTGCGCGTGGTGCGGCGCGGCTTCGAGGAGATCTACGAGATCCCCGCCGCGGCCAAGCAGATCGGGCAGCGCCCGCAGGCCGCGACTTTGGCCGCACCCGCCATTCCGGCGATGCTCAAACGCATTCCTGAGGGCGATGGCGGCATCACCGACATCCATCGTTTCTGGGAGCAGACCGGCAATTTCTACATCAAGGGCCAGGGCTCCGACAATCTGGTCGATCCCTTCATGGGACTGGCGCTGATCCCCGCTGTTACGGGCGTGTACCGCGACATGACGCAGATCCGTTTCGAACATCCGGAATGGATCGCGGAGAACTGCACCGCCTGCGGCGAGTGCTATACGCAATGCCCCGACAACGCGATTCCGGGTCTGGTTTCGACCTCGCTTGACGTGCTCAACAGCGCGATCCAGAAGATCGAGATCGGCGGACGGCCGACGCGCTTCCTGCGCAAATTCAGCCGCGCCATCGACAAGCAGTTGCACGGCGCGCTGAACCGCGACGGCCTCGATGTGCGCAGCGTGCTCAACCAGGCCATCACCGAAGCCTTCGCCGCCGACCCGACCCAGGGCGAGGAGCGCACGCGCCTGGAAGTGGAATTGAACCTGTTGCGCGAAACGCTGGGCGGCTTCAAGTTCGCCACCACCAAGCCTTACTGGAACCAGAAGGAAAAGAAACAGCCGGGCAGCGGCGGCCTCTTCTCCATCACCATCAACCCCTACACCTGCAAGGGCTGCGCGGTGTGCGTGGATGTGTGCGGCGACAACGCGCTGAAGATGGTCACCCAGACCGCCGACAGCGTGGCGACGCTGCGCCGCGACTGGGACTTCTGGCAGGAGCTGCCGACCACGCCGCCGCAGTACAGCCGCATCGACGACCTGAACGAAAAGATCGGCGCGCTGGACACGCTGCTGCTCGACAAGAACAACTACAGCTCGATGTCCAGCGGCGACGGCGCCTGCCTCGGTTGCGGCGAAAAGACCGCGATCCATCTGTTCACCAGCACCGTCACCGCGCTGATGCAGCCGCGGGCGCGGGCGTTCGTGGCCAAGCTCGACGGGCTGATCGAAAAACTTGAGAACCATCTGCGCATGAAACTGGCCGGCACGGTCAACCTGACCGACACGCAGGCAGTGCTGCAGGCGATGCAGACGCACCGTGGCGACGACCTGACCCTGGCCAACTTGTCCGCGTCGTTGACGCAGCAAAGCGGTGGCGAGCCGATCGACCCGGTCTGGCTGGGGCGGGTGACGCATTTGCTGGAGAAGCTGAACGACCTGCGCTGGCGCTATGTGGAAGGCAAGAGCCACAAGGGGCGCGCGCACATGGGCATCGTCAATTCCACCGGCTGCACCTCGGTGTGGGCTTCAACCTTCCCGTTCAACCCCTATCCCTTCCCGTGGACTTCGCATCTGTTCCAGGATTCGCCCTCGGTGGCAATGGGCGTGTTCGAGGGGCACATGGCCAAGATGGTGGACGGGTTCAAGGCGGTGCGCATGGCCGAGATCGAACTGGCCGCAGGCTATGACCCGGAGCAGCACGATGCCTTCTTCACCCAGTTCAACTGGGAACAGCTGACCGACGACGAGTGGCGTCTGTGTCCGCCGGTGGTGGCCGTGGGCGGCGACGGCGCCATGTACGACATCGGCTTCCAGAACCTGTCGCGCATGCTGATGTCTGGGATGCCGGTCAAGGTGATGGTGGTGGATACGCAGGTTTATTCCAACACCGGCGGCCAGGCCTGCACCTCGGGCTTCATCGGCCAGGTGGCCGACATGTCGCCGTACGGCAGCAAGGACCACGGCAAGACCGAGGCACGCAAGGAGATCAGCCTGATCGGCATGACGCACCGCACCGCCTTCGTGCTGCAAAGCAGCGTGGCGCATCCGACCCACCTGATCGAAGGTTACATCGACGGCCTCAACAGCCGCCGTCCGGCGCTGTTCAACATCTATGCCGTGTGCCCGCCGGAGCAGGGCGTGGGTGACGACATGCTGACCCACCAGAGCAAGCTGGCAGTGGAATCGCGCGCTTACCCGCTGTTCCGCTACGACCCGGATGCCGGGGTGACCTTCTCCGAATGCGTGACGCTGGAAGGCAATCCCTCGCTCGATCGGGACTGGCTCGAATACAGCCTTGAATATCTGGACGAGGCCGGCGCGGCGCAAAAGATGGCGCTGCCGCTGACCTTCGCCGATTTCGCCCTGACCGAAGGCCGCTTCGCCAAGCAGTTCAAGAAGGCGCCGCCGGAAACCTGGAACGACGACATGGTGCTGCTGGCCGACTTCCTCAAGCTGCCCGCGGACGAGCGCGAGGGCAAGTTCCCGTTCATCTGGGCGGTGGACAAGAAGCAGCGCCTGATGCGCGTGCTGACCTCGCAGGAGATGGTGAACGCCTGCATCGAGCGCCAGCAGTTCTGGCACCAGCTCAAGGATGTCGCGGGGCTGGAGCGCCCGTCCGCAAACGAGGCCGAAGTGGCCGCGCGCATACGCGGCGAGTTGATGCAGCGCATTGCCGACAGTCTCGGCGGTGCGGCGCCCACGGCAGCACCCGGCGCACCATCGGCCAGCTCTGCCGCAGCACCGGCTGCCGCCTTCGACGCGGTATGGATCGACACGCCGGAATGCACGACCTGCGACGAGTGCACCAACATCAATCCGAAGATCTTCGCCTACAACGAGCAAAACAAGGCCATCGTCATCAATCCGACGGCGGGCACTTTCCTCGATGTGGTGAAGGCGGCGGAGAAATGCACGGCCGGCATCATCCATCCGGGCACACCGTGGAACCCGAACGAGGCGAATCTGGATAAACTCACCGCGCGGGCGGCGAAATTCAACTAACGGAATACGAAGACGATCATGCGTCTGATGTTTTTAAGTGAAGCGGGCAATGCAAAAGAGGGGTTACTCTCCCCTGCGCTCAGTGCGCGCCCCTCTTTGACGGAAGGCTCTCCTGCCTCCCCCTTGCTTGCTTCACTTTTTTCTTTGCTGCCGCGCCGCACCTTCGAGCGAGGCATCCATCCCGCAGCACACAAGGAATCCCTGGCGCAGCCGATCCGGCGCATGCCCTTCCCGCGCAAGCTGGTGTTGCCGCTGGCGCAGCACATCGGCAAACCCGCCACGCCGCTGGTCGCAGTCGGGCAGGAAGTGCTGCGCGGACAGCCCATCGCCAGCGCCAACGGTGCGCTGTCGGCGCCGATCCACGCGCCCGCCGACGGCGTGGTGAAGGCGATCACCCTGATGCCGGGGGCGCGCGGCGCCTGGACCCCGTCCATCGTGCTGCACGTGCTGGAGGCCTCGCCGCAGGAAGTGCGCTGGCGCGCGCCGCAGGACATCGACAGTCTCGATCACGCCCAGCTCATCGCCGCGATCCAGGACATCGGCATGGTCGGTCTTGGCGGCGCGACCTTTCCCAGCCACGCCAAGCTCAATGTGCCGGCCGGCGCGACCATCCATACGCTGCTGGTCAACGGCTGCGAGTGCGAGCCCTACCTTACCTGCGACTACAAACTGATGCGCGAATGGCCGCGCGAACTGGTGGCCGGCACGCGCATTGCGATGCGCGCCGCCGGCGCGCCGCGCGCCATCATCGGGGTGGAAGACAACAAACTGGACGTGCTCGACGCGATCCGCCCGCACCTGCCCGCCGACGGCAGCATCACGCTGCAGGCGGTGCAGACCAAATATCCGCAGGGTGCGGAAAAGATGCTGATCAAATCGCTGCTCGGGCTGGATGTCCCGGCGGGCGGCCTGCCGTCGCAGGTCGGCGTGGTGGTGAACAACGTCGGCACGCTGGCCCTGCTCGGCCGCCTGTTGCCGCGCGGCGAAGGCTTGATCGAGCGCGTGGTGACGCTGGCCGGACCCGGCATCAAAAAACCCGGCGACTACTGGATCCCGCTCGGCACGACCCTGCGCGAGATCCTCGACTGGGCGGGCGACCCCGCCTGCACCGAGCGCGAAGTGATCCTCGGCGGGCCGATGATGGGACAGGCGGCGACCGCACTCGACATCCCGGTGACCAAGGGCACCTCCGGCATTCTGGTGTTCGACCGCCGCATGCTGCAAACGGTGAGCCACAGCGAATGGGCCTGCATCCATTGCAGCGAATGCGTCAACGTGTGCCCGATGGGCCTGAACCCGACCCAGCTCGGCATGCTGGCGGCGAAGCGCGAGTACGACGACATGGCCGCCCACTACCATCTTGGCGATTGCTTCGAGTGCGGCTGTTGCAGTTATGTGTGCCCCTCGCACATCCCGCTGGTGCAGCAGTTCCGCGCCGCCAAGGCTTTCCTGCGCGAAAGAAAGCCGCTATGAGCATCGAGTTGCACGCCTCGCCCCACGTGCACAGCGGCCGCGATGTGCCGACCATCATGCGCCACGTGGTGTATGCGCTGCTGCCGATTTGCGCCTTCTCGATCTGGCAATACGGACTGTCGGCGATCGCGCTCATCCTCACCGTCACCGCGTCCTGCCTCGCCGCGGAACGCATCGCCAACGCGCTGTCCGGCACGGTGAACACCCTGTCGGACTGGAGCGCGACCATCACCGGCGTGTTGCTCGCACTCACCCTGCCGCCCGCCTTCCCGTTGTGGATGGCAGCGGTCGCCGGCTTCACCGCGATCTGGCTCGGCAAGTCGCTGTTCGGCGGTCTGGGGCACAACCCGTTCAATCCGGCGCTGGTCGGGCGCGCCTTCGTGCAGGCCGCCTTCCCCGCCGCCATCTCGACCTGGGCGCCGGCCTTCGCCCCGCAGCGGTTCACCCAATTCATCCCGTCCAGCCTGACCCTGCCGCTGATGCAACCCAACGACATCAGCTCCTGGATCGCGGCCGCGACGGTGGACAGCTTCACCGGCGCCACCCCGCTGGCGCGCTGGAAGTTCGAACATTTCGTCTATCCCGTGCAGGATCTGCTGACCGGCATGTCGAGTTCGTCGGCCGGGGAGTCCTCGACGGCCATCCTCCTCCTGTGCGGCCTGTATCTGATCGTGCGCCGCTTCATGGACTGGCGCATCCCGGTCGCCGTCATCGGCAGCGCGCTGCTGCTCGCCATCGCCTTCCACCAGTTCGATGCGCAGGCCTATCCGCCGCCGCATCTGGTGCTGCTCTCCGGCGGCCTCGTGCTGGGCGCGCTGTTCATGGCGACGGACATGGCGACCTCGCCGGTCACGCCGCGCGCAGTGTGGGCTTATGGCGCGCTGATCGGCACGGTGACCATCGTCATCCGCTATTACGGCGGCCTCACCGAAGGGGTGATGTACGCCATCCTGTTCGGCAATGCCGCAGCTCCCCTGCTCGACAAATATCTCCAGCCCAGAGTGTTCGGGGCACCGCGCAAATGAGTACAGACAACCCCAAACTCCCGTCCGCGCCGGCACCCGGCGACATCACGCCGGGCACGCGTCTGGTGGCGGCGCTGGGACTGGTCACCACGCTGTGCGGGGCGCTGATCGTGGCGGTGTGGCAGCTCACCCTGCCGGCCATCGCCGCAAACAAGAAGATCGTGCTGGAACGCGCGGTGCGGGCGCTGGTCCCGGACGCGGCGCGCATCGTTGATTTCGACGCGACGCCGAACGGCGTGCAGCGCGCGCTGCGCGATCCGGTGCCGGGAGCGGTCCGCTTCCATGCCGCCTACGATGCGGCCGGCCAGTTGCAGGCCATCGCCGCCGAAGGGGGGGCGCGCGGTTATGCCGATACGGTGCGTGTGCTGTACGGCTATCGCCCCGCGTGCGAGTGCATCTTCGGTATCCGGGTGGTGCAGATGAAGGAAACGCCGGGCATCGGCGACAATGTCGCGACCGATCCCGATTTCCTCGCCAATTTCGACAGTCTCGACCTGGCGCTGGCGGACGACCTGCGCGGGCTGGCGCACGCCGTGCGCGCGGTGAAGCACGGCACCAAACATTACCCGTGGGAGATTGACGCCATCTCCGGCGCGACCATCTCGTCGAAGGCGATCGGGCGCGGCATCAACGACAGCGCGCAACGGTTGCTGCCACTATTGCTGCCGCATCTGGAAGAAGTCAGGAATGAAGGAGTCGCAAAATGAGCGCGAATGCGAAAGCGGCCGGCAATCTGGAAGAATTCCTCGAAGGCATCTGGCGCCAGAACCCGGTGTTCGTGATGGTGCTCGGCATGTGCCCGACCCTCGCGGTGACCGTGTCCGCCTTCAACGCGCTGGGGATGGGACTGGCGACCGTGTTCGTGCTGGTGTGTTCCTGCGTCCTGATCTCGCTGCTGCGCAATTTCGTGCCGAAGGAAGTGCGCATCGCGACCTATATCGTGATCATCGCCACCTTCGTCACACTGGTGGACTACATCATCCAGGCCGTGAGCCTGGCACTGTACGAGGCGCTCGGCGCCTTCATCCAGTTGATCGTGGTGAACTGCATCATCCTCGGCCGCGCCGAGGCGCATGCCGCAAAACATCCGCCCCTGCCGGCCGTGCTGAATGCGCTGGGCATGGGCATCGGCTTCAGTCTCGGCCTGCTGGCGCTGGGCAGCGTGCGCGAGGTCCTCGGCGCGGGAAAACTGTTCGGCGTCAGCCTGTTCGGTCCCCATTTCCAGCCGTGGGTGGTGATGGTCCTGCCGCCGGGCGGCTTCTTCGTGCTGGCGGGCTGGCTGCTGCTGTTTGCCTGGTTGGCCCGGCGCAAGCGGCTGCGCAACAATGTGCCGCAGGGCGGAACGACTGAAAAAGGGGCACAGCATGGAGCATGAGACCCTCGGCCAGATTTTCATCATCACGGTGCTGTCGAGCAACTTCGTGCTGGCGATGTTCCTCGGCCTGTGCCCTTTCCTCGGGGTTTCGGCCAAGCTGGAGACGGCCGTGCCGATGGGCATCGCCACCAGTTTCGTGATGCTGGTCGCCTCCTTGTGCAGCTACGGGCTGAATGTGCTGCTGACCCATTTCGGCCTCGAGTTCCTGCGCCTGATCGCCTACATCGTGGTCATCGCGTCAGCCGTGCAGCTGGTGGAGATGGTGCTGAAAAAATTCTCGCCGGCGCTGTTCCGCGCGCTCGGCATCTACCTGCCGCTGATCACTACCAACTGCGCCATCCTCGGCGTGGCGCTGTTCCAGACCGCGCGCGGCTACGATCTCGGCCAGTCGCTCGCCTTCAGCCTGGGCGGCGGCACCGGTTTTTCGCTGGCGCTGGTGCTGATGGCCGGTGTGCGCGAACGCCTGAAACTGTCCGCTGTGCCGGACGTGATGCAGGGCACAGCGCTGGCCCTGATGATGGCCGGCCTGCTGTCGCTCGCCTTCATGGGCTTCGGCGGAGTGGGGGTGTCGCGATGACTTATCTGGTCACCATCGCCATCCTGATCGCGCTGGTGTTCGCGTGGGTCGCGGTGCAAACTGCCGCACGCCGCTACGCCCTGCGCCATCCCGAATTCGGGCCGCCGCGCGAGGACGGCAAGGAAGGCTGCGGCGGTTGCGGCAACCATTGCGCCGGACATTGCGCCACTGATTCGCATCAACCATGAAACATCCATCACAAGGGGAGAACAGCATGCAGCCGTACGTCATTCCATTCGAATCGCTGGGTATCGCGGACATCGCGCAGGTCGGCGGCAAAAATGCCTCGCTCGGCGAGATGATCTCGAATCTGAGCTCTTCCGGCGTTCACGTCCCCGGCGGTTTCGCCACCACGGCGCAGGCCTACCGCGACTTTCTGGCGCACGACGGGCTGGACAAACGCATCGAAGCGAAGCTTGCCACGCTGAACGTGGATGACGTCTCGGCGCTGGCGGAAGCGGGCCGCACCATCCG
>JAVHSB010000097.1:0-4237 GCA_036171955.1 Sideroxydans sp. | reverse complement strand
GCGGGGGCGCTGTTGCTCATGTTGATTTGAATCGGCAGGATTGATTGAATTGATTGCTGGATTGCGCGATTCTACCCGAAACAGTCGGCGCGTTTGCAGGCAGTTCGCCCGAAAGCGGCAATGTGTATGCGGCACTTCTTTGGTAGAATCGCGACAGTCTGGCGGCCAGTCGCCGCCCCAAAATCAATCAAAAAATCAAAGACCGAATGAATATGCTGAAAAAAATCGTATCTGCTGCGGCGTTGTGTCTGCTCCTCTCGTTCAGCCTGCACGGAATGGCGGATGAGATTCAGGAGGCGAACAAACTGTTCAAGCAGGGACAGCTCGATCAGGCGCTGGGCAAGGTCGATTCCTACCTCGTGACCAAGCCGAAGGATGCGCAGGCCCGCTTTCTGAAGGGGCTGATCGTCAACGAGCAGGGCAAGCCGATGGAGGCGATCGGCATATTCACCGCGCTGACCAATGACTATCCGGAGTTGCCCGAGCCGTATAACAACCTCGCCGTGCTGTATGCGGGCCAGGGCCAGTATGAGAAGGCCAAGGTCGCGCTGGAAATGGCGATCCGCACCCATCCCAGCTATGCCACCGCGCACGAGAACCTCGGCGATATCTACGCCAAGATGGCGAGCCAGGCCTACGACCGGGCGCTGCAACTGGACAAGAGCAACGCCGGCACCCAGACCAAGCTGGCGCTGATCCGTGAGTTGTTCGACCGCGGTGCGCGGGCAAGCAAGGCTCCCGCCGTCGTGCTGGCGGATGCAGCACCCGCTGCTGCGGCGCAGCCACCAGATGCCACGAGTGTCGCTCCAAAGCCGGTCGCGCCGTCTGTGCCGGCAACGCCTGTCGCGGCAGAGAGCAAGCCGGTAGCGGCGCCGGTGGTTCCGGTTGCTGTGAAAGTTGAGCCGGTCAAGGTCGAAACACCGGTCAAGGTTGAGGCGCCGGCCGCCGCGGTGCCAGCCCAGGCCAAGCCCGTTCCGACCGACGTGAATGCGGAAATCGCACAGGCGACACGCGACTGGGCCAAAGCGTGGTCGAGCAAGAACGTCAAACAGTACCTGTCGTTTTATGCGGCCGAGTTCAAAACGCCGGGCGGGCAGGTTCGCAGCGCGTGGGAAGCTGCGCGCAAGGAACGGCTGGCCAAACCCAAATCGATCCAGGTCGGGGTGAGCAAACTCAAGGTGACGCCGATCGATGCGCAAAACGCACAGGCGACTTTTACCCAGAGCTACCGCGCCAGCCACTTCAAGAGCCTCGACCGCAAAACACTGGTCTGGGTCAAGGTGGAGGGCAACTGGAAAATCGCCGAAGAGCGAACCGGGAATTAAGCGATGCGTTTGCGGATCGTCCTGCCCCTGCTCCTTTGTTTGGCCCCCGCCGTGGCGGCCGAGCAGGATTCGCGCGAGATGGAAAGATCGCTGGCGCGCAGTCTGCAGGCGGTCGGCGAAAACCGTCTCGACATCGCCATGAACGAAGTCGACGCGCTGCTCAAGCGCAATCCGGACTTCAAGCTGGCGCAACTGGTCAGGGGCGACTTGTTGTTGGCGCGGGCGCAGCCGCTGCGCAATTTTGGCAATGCGCCCCATGCGCCGCATGAGCAATTGCAGGATCTGCGCGATGAGGCGCAGGTGCGCTTGCAGCGCGCCCAGCAGCAGCAGCCGGTCGCAGTGCCGCGCTATCTGTGGCAATTGAATGCCCGCCAGCGCTACGCGGTGGTGGTGGATACCGGCAAGTCAACGCTCTATCTGTACGAGAACGTGAACGGCGAACCGCGTTACGTCGCCGATTATTACGTCAGTGTCGGGAAGAAAGGCACGAACAAGACGGTCGAGGGAGATCAGAAAACGCCACTCGGGGTGTATTTCGTGAACGGCTATATCCCGCGCCAGAAGCTCGAGGATTTGTACGGCGCCGGCGCGTATCCGATCAGCTACCCCAATGAGTGGGACCGGCGGCAGGGGCGCAATGGGCACGGTATTTGGCTGCACGGAACACCCAGCAACACCTACAGTCGCGCGCCGCGCGCCAGCAACGGCTGCGTCGTGCTCGCGAATGACGATCTGCTCCGCCTCGGCAAGGAGCTCACGGTCGGTGCGACACCGGTCATCATCACCAGCCGCATGGATTGGTTTGACGATGCCGACCGCAATGACCGGGAATCTCTCCTGCAAGCCATCGAGCATTGGCGCAGTGCCTGGGAAAGTCGCGATACCGATGCCTACCTTGCGAATTACGCGCCGGATTTTTCCGGCGGCAAGCAAGGCCGCGCGGCATTTGCGCAGCAGAAACGCCAGGTCAATGCCGGCAAGACCTGGATCAGGGTCAAGGTGGAAAACTTGAGCATCTTCCCGTATCCGACACAATCCGATCTGGTCGTCGTCAACTTCGACCAGGACTACGCGAGCAACAATCTGCTCAATCGCATGCACAAGCGCCAGTACTGGCAAAAACGCGACGGTGGATGGCAGATCGTCTATGAGGGCTCCGCATCATGAACAGAATTCCGCGCTTCTTACTCCCGATTTTGCTGGCCGGGCTTTGCATCCTGCCGGCGCACGCCGCTTCTTCAACCACTGGAAAATTGAAAATGGTCAAACTCCATACCAACCACGGCACCATCACCCTGCAACTTGACGCCGAGAAAGCGCCGCTCACGGTCAAGAACTTTCTGGACTACGTCAATGCCGGTTTCTACAGCAACACCGTGTTCCATCGCGTGATCCCCAATTTCATGATCCAGGGCGGCGGTTTCGAGCCGGGCATGAAACAGAAAGCGGTCAATGCGGCGGTGAAGAACGAAGCCGCGAACGGCCTGAAGAACGACATCTATACCATCGCCATGGCGCGCACCAGCGACCCGCACTCGGCCACCGCGCAGTTCTTCATCAACGTGAAGAACAATGGCTTCCTCGACTACCCTGGGCAGGACGGCTGGGGCTATTGCGTGTTCGGCAAGGTGATCGAAGGCCAGAATGTGGTTGATGCCATCGGCAAGGTGAAGACCGGCAACAGCGGTTTCCATCAGGATGTGCCGAAGGAAGATGTCGTCATCACCAGCGCGGAAGTGGTTAAGTAAATACTCCCTCCTGCAGAAGAGGGCATGTGCTCGCTTTAAGTCAGACAAGCCAAAACCAAACGGGTTTTTACGCGGAGACGCGGAGCGCGCGGAGAAAATCCTTGCCTGTGAAAGTTTGTAACCTCCGCGAACTCCGCGTCTCCGCGTGAGAAAGTCTTGTCATGTTTAGGCATCATTTGACAGGTAAGTGACTAAATGGCGCATTCCTTCTTCATCTCCGACTTGCATCTGAGCGAAGCGCATTCGCCTGCGGCCGGCCTGTTCCGGAATTTCATGCGCGAAACGGCGCGCGGGGCCGAAGCGCTCTATATTCTGGGCGATCTGTTCGAATACTGGGCGGGCGATGATGACATCGCCGACCCGTTCCATGCCGCAGTCGCCAACAGTCTGTCCGAACTGGCAGCACGCGGCACGCGGGTATTCATCATGCACGGCAACCGCGACTTGCTGATGGATCAGGGCCTCGCCGCGGCCTGTCATGCCACCCTGCTGTCCGATCCGACCTTGCTCGACCTGTATGGCACGCCGACCCTGCTGACGCATGGCGATGCATTGTGCACCGACGACATTGCCTATCAGCGCTTCCGGGCGCTGGTGCGCGGAGCGGCGTGGCGCCGCGACTTCCTGGCACTGCCGCTCGACGAACGCAAGGCGCAGATCGAGCGGATGCGCATGCAGAGCGAGCAGGCAAAAAGCGTCAAGGCGATGGATATCATGGATGTGAATGAAGCGGCGGTAAGCGCATTGCTGAGCCAGTACCGTTATCCGCGCCTGATCCACGGCCACACCCATCGCCCGGCGCAGCATCTGCACACGGTGGACGGGATTGCCTGCGCCCGCTGGGTGCTGGGCGATTGGGACGCCGGCACGGCGCAGATCTTGCGCGCCGACGAGGGTGGACTGCACTGGCTGACCCTGGCAATGCCGGGTTGAGGCCGGCCCCGCAGGGGAGGAGTGGTGAACTTCAGTCCGGCAAAAACTGTTGTCGGGTTGAAGCTTGAGGAACCTCTGATCAAGTCCCACATGGCCGCGCACTCGGCTTTGCGGGATGGGATGCAAGGCGGACGAGGCAGGCAATGGTTGATGCCCTTGCCCACGAGTCCAACGCAGCAGACCGCCCGCAAAGCCAGTGCCCGTGCGGGTTGCGGGCAAATCGCGCGCCCG
>JAVHSB010000096.1:0-4255 GCA_036171955.1 Sideroxydans sp. | reverse complement strand
CCGCCGAGATGCCGGGCATGTATCCGGTGGGCGAATACGACCTCGCGGGTTTCGCGGTGGGCGTGGTGGAAAAATCGAAAATCATCACCGGTGAACATATCGTGCCGGGCGATGTAGTGCTCGGACTGGCCTCCAATGGCGCGCATTCCAACGGCTATTCGCTGGTGCGCAAGATCATCGAACGCAGCAAACCCGACCTCAACGCAAAGTTCGACGGCGAGCGCACGCTGGCCGACTGCATCATGGCGCCGACGCGCCTGTATGTAAAACCGATCCTGTCGTTGATGGCCACAGTGACGATCAAGGGCATGGCCCACATCACCGGCGGCGGCATCACCGAAAACGTTCCGCGCGTGTTGCCGCAGACTGTGGTGGCCGACATCGACAGCAAGACCTGGCAGATGCCGAAACTGTTCGGCTGGTTGCGCGAAGGCGGCAATGTCAAAGCGCAGGAGATGTTCCGCACCTTCAATTGCGGCATCGGCATGGTGGTAATCGTGGCCGCCGCAGATGCCGGCGCCGCGATCCAACAGTTGCAAGCAGCGGGCGAGACCGTTTCGCGCATCGGCGTAATCCGCGCCCGCAACGGCGACGAGCACCAGACGCAGGTTCATTAAGCAGTGAAGCGGATCGTCATCCTCATCTCCGGCCGCGGCAGCAACATGGAGTCGTTGCTCCAGGCAAAGCTGCCGTGCAAAGTCGCGGCGGTGATCAGCAACAAGGCGGATGCATCGGGCCTGGACATCGCCAGGGCGCTCGGTATCCGCACCGCAGTCGTGCCGCATCGTGCCTACGCCGACCGCGCATCCTTCGATTCCGCGCTGGCCGGGGAGATCGACCGCCACCGGCCGGACTTCATCGTGCTGGCCGGTTTCATGCGCATCCTCACCGACGATTTCGTCAACCGTTACCGCGGGCGTCTGGTCAACATCCATCCTTCGCTGCTGCCGACCTATGCCGGAGTCAACACGCACGAACGCGCATTGCGGGATGGCGTGAAGATACACGGCTGCACGGTGCACTTCGTCACGCCAGACCTCGACTGCGGCCCCATCATCATCCAGGCCGCGGTCCCCGTATTGCAGAACGACACGCCGGAGACTCTGGCGGCACGCGTCCTGCACGAGGAGCACCGCATCTACCCGCAGGCCATCCGCTGGTTGTGCGACGACCAGGCGCGACTGGATCGGCATGGCCGCGTCAGCATCGACCGCCTGGAACAAATCGGCAGCACCCTCATTTCACCCGGACTGGATTGATATGCGCACCCTGCTTGCTTTTGCCCTATGCTGCCTGTCTTTCGCCGCGCAAGCGGAATTGCCAACCCGCATCGAGGCCAGCTATGACCTGGTAACGCGCGGCATCAAACTGGGAGAGGTCAATGAAACATTCGTGCGCACGGGCGACCAGTACCGCATCCAGAGCGTGACCAAGCCGGTTGGTCTGCTCGCCCTGTTCCAGCCCGAGACCATCGTGGTCACCAGCGAGGGGGACATCGTCAGCGATGGACTGCAGCCGCGCAAATTCACCCACCTCCGCACCAAGTCCCCGGAAAAGAACACGCAGGCCGATTTCGACTGGGTCAACCATACACTGACCGTGAGCGATCGCGCCGGCATCCGCCAGCTGGCATTGCCCCCGCATACGCAGGACCGCTTGAGCGCGATGTACCAGTTCGTCATTGCGCCGCCGCGCGCCCGTCTGCAAATCGATATGCAGGTGACCAACGGCAGCAAGCTGCAGCCCTACACCTATCTGGTCGATCCGGCACGCAGCGCGAAAGTACCGTTCGGCGAAGTGCGCAGTTATTACCTGCACACACCGCCGCAAGCCACCGCCTGGAAATCCGAAATCTGGCTGGCCATCGACCACGAGTTTTTCCCCGCCAAGATGGCATTGACCGAGGACAGTGGCAGCCAGATTTTGCAGCTGCTGCGCAAATTCGACTTCAATCCGTAATTGTCAATCCGGCCGGCACGGAAACCCGCGCCGGCGCCGAACACTGTGCGGCGGCCGAACGGGCTGCGCCGCCTCCACCAGGAACCCGAAAAACCATGCTGCTGACCGAATACCGACTCGACCTCGTAGTGCAGGCTGTGCGCGCCGCGCTCAAGATGACGCACCCCGCAGATGCGGTGCTGCGCCATTTCTTTCTGGAACAGCGCATCGGTTCGAACGAGCGCAAGCTGGTGGCGGAAACACTGTTCGGCGTGCTGCGCCACCGCCTGTTGCTCGAACATGGCTGCACCGCCGACGGGAAAGGCCAGGCCACTGCGCGCCGCATGGCGCTCGCCTACTGGATCCGTTTCGGCGGCTACAACCTGCGCGAACTGCAACCGCTGTTGCGCGCGGGTGAAGCGGACTGGCTCGGCGGAGTGAAAGCGATCCGGAGCGAATCATTGCCGCTCCCACTCCAGGCGGAACTGCCGCAATGGATCATCGACAAAATGCGCCCGCTGGCCGACGCAGACATCCTCGCCCTGGGCACGGCCATGCAGCATCCGGCCCCGCTCGACCTGCGCGTGAACAGCCTGCTCGCCAACCGCGACGAGGTGCTGCAATCGCTCCAGGCGGAAGGGATGGCCGCGGCCGCCACGCCGTATTCACCCTTCGGCATACGCCTCGTGGACAAGCCGGCGCTGAACAAGCATGCGTTGTATATGACCGGCAAATTCGAGGTGCAGGACGAAGGCAGCCAATTGCTCGGGATGCTGCTCGCCCCCAGGCGCAACGACATGGTGGTGGACTTCTGCGCGGGCGCCGGCGGCAAGACGCTGATGCTGGGTGCGCTGATGCATTCCCAGGGGCGTCTGTATGCGTGGGACATCTCGGAGAAGCGCCTGGCCAACCTGAGGCCGCGACTGAAACGCTCCGGCCTGTCCAATGTGCAACCCCAGCTCATCGCGCACGAGAACGACCAGAAAGTGAAGCGCCTCGCCGGCAAGATCGACCGCGTGCTGGTGGATGCCCCGTGCAGTGGCCTCGGTACCCTGCGCCGCAATCCCGATCTGAAGTTTCGCCAGTCGCCCCAAAGCGTGGCCGAGATGAGCCAGAAACAGGCCGCCATCCTGGCTTCCGCCGCGCGTCTGGTGAAACCGGGCGGCCGCCTCGTGTATGCGACCTGCTCCATCCTGCATGAAGAGAACCAGGACATCGTGCAGTCTTTCCTTGCCGCGCACCCCGAGTTCACCTTGATCCCCGCAGGAACGGTATTGGCACAACTCCAGATCGACCTGCCGATGGGGGATTATCTGCAACTAATCCCGCAGCAGCACAACACCGATGGTTTTTTTGCAGCCGTTCTGGAAAGACTTCCTTCCGCACCGGCAGACTGAATAAGGCATAGAATATCGGCAAAGGTTCGAGCTATACGAACCCGGAAGGAATGGAGGGAGAGTATGTTTGCGCAACTGAACGCGTGGATGCACTGGGGAGCCGATTCCCACCTCGACTACACGACGCAGCGCAAGGTGTTGCACACCAATATCGCCACGGCATTGTCGTTGGTGTCCCTGTGGTTCTATGCAGTGCTGTTCGCGTTCATCGGCAACCCCGCGCTTATCAACGTCATCTACAGCCAGCTGCCGTTCTATCCCATGCTGCTGCTGGTTCCGTACCTGAACCGCCTTGGGCTGCGCTGCCAGGCACGCGCTCTGCTGGTCTTCGCCGTGATGGGCTCGCAAATAGCCGCCAGCCTCATCTCTTTCGGTTCATTCCTGAATTCCTATTATTCCTACATCCTGTTTGCGCTCGGCACCATCGTCATCTTCCCGCTGGAGCGCTGGCGGGCGATTGCCGTCCTGTTCACAGCGAACATGGGCTTATATCTCTACTTCGAGTTCAACTGGGTCCCGCCCGCTCCCGTGCTGCTGGAGCTCGACCAGAATATCGTGCACATGATCCGCCAACTCTTCCCGACCACATCCCTGGTCACCGTGCTGTTGCTCATGAGCATGGTCGAGATCGTGGCCGCACGGGGAGAACGCAAACTGGAACAATTGAGCGTGACCGATCCGCTCACCGGACTTCCAAATCGGCGATATTTTGAGAGCGCCTTCAAACTTGAAGCCGCACAGAACCAGCGCGGCAACGGACATTTGTCGCTGGCGATCCTGGACATCGACCATTTCAAGCGTGTGAACGACAGCTACGGACACGACGTGGGCGACCAGGTGCTGGTGCATATCGCCGACCTGCTGCGCCGCTCAACCCGTGCAGGCAACGTCATCGCACGCGTCGGCGGTGAGGAATTCGC
>JAVHSB010000095.1:0-4303 GCA_036171955.1 Sideroxydans sp. | reverse complement strand
TCGGCTACAGGAAGAGCGCGGCCGTGCGCGAAGCTGCGGACAAGCTTTACGCAGAACTGGGCGCGGCCGGTATCGAAGTACTGCTGGACGACCGCGACGAACGCCCCGGTGTCATGTTCGCAGACCTTGAGCTGGTCGGCATCCCGCACCGCATAACCATCGGCGAGCGCAGCCTCAAGGAAGGCAAGGTCGAATACCAGGGCAGGCGTGATGCGAACGCACAGGGCGTGGCCTTGCAAGACATCATGAAGCTCGTACAATCGGCAATATGCGATTAAATCCCAACTCTTCCCGTGTGCTGCTGTGGTCGCTCTCGCTGACCGCAGGCCTCTGTCTGTCCGGGGTTGCGCAAGCGGGCGCACAACGCGAGGAAGCGCTGTCCGCAAGTGTGCGCGCCGTATTGCAGCATAGCGTGGCCGACCAGGCCGCGCCCAAGCTGGCTTTTGCCAACCGCTATGAAGCAGACCGCTGGCTGAACGAAATGTCACGGCGGCTGCAGTCGCGGATGCCGGACAACGCGGCACGTTTCGAATTTCTCAGCACCGTCCACTATGAAGCAACGCGCGCCGGACTTGACCCGCATCTGGTGCTGGCTCTGATCGAGGTCGAGAGCGGCTTCCGCAAATATGCCGTATCGAAAGTCGGCGCACGCGGCTACATGCAGGTGATGCCGTTCTGGACCCGTTCCATCGGCGCGGCGGATCACAACCTGTTCCATTTGCGCACGAATCTGCGCTATGGCTGCACCATCCTGCGCTATTACCTGGACATTGAAAAAGGCGATACGCACCGCGCTTTGGCGCGTTACAACGGCAGCCTGGGGCAGCGCAAGTACCCGCAACGGGTGCATGCCGTGTGGCAGCGGAGATGGAAGCCGATCAATCGGAGTTGAGCCAGAAACCGTCCGGAGCCCGGGCGAAGAACAACCCTGCGGAGTACAGAAATTCAGGAATGCGTCGGACGATGCGTTGCGGCGCTGATGCGTGCGCTGCGGCGGGATCTTATGGTGTTTTGTCCTTGATATACGACTCGACACTGGCGCGGGTCAGCATCCCCTGCTGGTAACTGACCAGTTCACCGCGCGGATCGTACAAATATGAAGTGGGCAGCACGTTCACTTCGCCGACTTGCTCGGCCAGATCATAATCGCCGAGCACGACCGGGTAGTTCACGTTGTGACGTTGAATGAACTGCCGCACCGATTTCTCGCTTGAATCGAGCGCCACGCCAATGACCACCAGATCGTTCTTGCTGTGCGCCCGATGCAGGTCGATCAGGTCAGGAACCTCCTCCAGGCAGGGTGGACACCAGGTCGCCCAGAAATTCACCAGCACCCACTTGCCGCGATAATCGGCCAGGCGCTGGGGCTGGCCTTGCAGGTCCTGAAAAACGAAGGGCTGCGCACCGGCCGCAGTTGCACCCAGCAACAGCAACGCCAGCAGCAATTCCCGCCAGCGCATCAATGCGCGTCCTTCTCCGAAGCGGCCGCAGGATGACCGTCCGAGGCATGGGTCAGATACAGTGCCAGTGCAATCAGGGCGATGCTCAAGCCGAAATACACCAGGTCGATCGGGGCCTCGATGGCCATGCCCAGCGCTTCCTCGAACAGCGTCACAATCATGATCATCAGGATCACCTTGGCCAGGCGCCCTTTCAGGTCGTCCAGATTGCTGATCACCAATATCTTGCTGGAGGCGCGGCTGCCATGCGCCTGATCGATGTCGCTGATGAAGAGTTCATACAAGCCCAGCGAGAAGATCAGCATGACCGTTGCCAGCAAATAGCCGTCAACCACCTCGACGATGTGCGACACCGTGCTGTCGTGCAGCGCCTTGCGCGCTTCCTCCGTCATCGAAGCATCGGCGTAATGCAGCGCATGCTGGAACAGGAATATGACATCGACCGTCGCCATGTAGAAAATGGCAAACCCGGCAAACAGACTGCCGAGCACCGCCGTCAAGATCACAAAGCGGCTGTTCCACAAACCGCCCTCAAACAATTTTTCCAGCACCTTCATTTTTCTCTCCTCTTCAAGTCCACCCTTGCGGGGCGCGCATTAAAACCGAAATGCAGGCGTCAGGCAACCTCAACCGCGCGACCAGATATCGCGCAGGGTCTGGCCCTGCGCGGCACTAATCCCTTTATCCAGCCTGGCGAACCATTGCCGCACCTCCACATCCGCCGGATATTCCGGCAGTGACTCCAGATCCAGCAGGAACATGCCCGTCAGCTCGGCCACCCTGATTCGGTCCGGTGTGCGCACCAGCCCCCAACCCGATTCCGACAATTTGCCGACGATCTTGGCCTTGGCCAGCTGCGCCATGATGGTCTCGACCTCTTCGTAGCCTATACGCAATTCGCCGGACAACTCGGGCAAGCCATGCACCTCGCCCTTCTGCAAACCGCGTTCCATTTCTTTCAGGATGTGCAAGGCGAAATACAGCCGAGACACCTGATCGATCTTGAGCGCATGGCGACTGCGCCAGTGCGGAATGGCGGCGGCAACGATCGCACCAAACAGCAGCATCAGCCACGACAGGTAGATCCACAACAGGAAGATGGGCAGACTGGCGAACGTGCCGTACACCAGTTTGTAGGTCGGGAATTGCGTGATGTAGTACGCGAAGCCGCGGTTCATCGCCTCGAAGGCAAGCGCCGCGATGGCACCGCCGATCACGGCATGGCGCAGCGGGACAAAGCGGTTCGGCACCACCCGGAATAACAGGGTGAAAGCGGCACAGGTCAGCATCACGGAAAATACTTTGAGCACCCCCATGCCCCATGCGGGGAACTGCCGGCCATAGCCGGTCGAGAGTCCGTTCAGCCAGGAAGTCAACGACAGGCTGGCGCCGACCAGCAGGGGCGCCAGGGTGATCACCGCCCAATACACCAGAACGCGCTGCACCAGATTGCGTTTCCGGGACGCGCGAAAGATGCGGTGGAAGGCATTGTCGATGGTCAGCATCATCCACATCGCGGTCACCCCGAGCAGGGTAATGCCCAGCGCGGTCAGTCTGGATGCGCTTTCGGCGAACTGTTCGATATAGGTGGAAAACAGCTTGCCGCCGGTCTCCGGCACCAGATTCGACAGCAGGAACGACTTGAAACTCGCCGCCAGATTGCCGAACACCGGGAACGCGGTGAACAGCGTCAACATGATGGTCAACAGGGGCACCAGCGACAGCAGAGTGGTGAAGGTCAGGCTGGCCGCCATTTCCGCGCAACGGTCCTGGCGCACGCGCACCACCACGAAACGCAGAAAGTGCAGCAGATCCAGCACATCCTGAAATAACTGTTTCATATCAATGCCCGACTTCATACAATGCATCCATGATACCCGACAAATCTCCCGCTCACGCCGATCCTCGCAGCGCTCGGCAATTGTTGCGCGCCCATCGCTACGGCGCCCTGGGTACACTGTCGAAGAAGTTCAACGGCCACCCCTACACTTCGATCACGCCCTATCTGGTGGACCACGAAGGCAGTCTCCTGCTTCTAATCAGCGGCCTGGCCGAACACACCAAAAACCTTCAGCAGGATTCACGTGTCAGTCTGGTCACCCACAACCAGGATGACCCGCGCATCCAGACCCAGGGGCGCGTCACCGTGATGGGCAACGCAACATTCCAGCCAGACCGCGAGCAGTGCGGGAAGCGCTACTTGCGTTATTTTCCCGAGACCCGGCTCTGGTACGAGATGGCCGACTTCAATTTTTACCGCATCACCCCGCTGGCGGTGCGATACATCGGGGGTTTCGGCGATATTCACTGGATCGGCAACGCGCAATATCTGATACCGCGCTATCCATTGATGCAGGAAGAGGACGCTCTGCTGGCAGAACTGAACCAACACCCGGCCCTGCTCGACAGGGCTGGCGGCGCAACGTTGCTTGGGGTGGATTGCGATGGCTACGACTTGCGCGTGCAGGACAGAATGATCCGGCATGCCTTTGCCGAACTGACGCTGACGGCGGCAGCGGCACGCAAGGCTGTTCTGGAAAAACATGGCTAGGCATTGTGCCGCAGCTTGTCATGCAATTGGCTTGTGGGTCGGACTTTAGTCCGACAGGCCGCTAGTGTGACCTGTCGGGTTGAAACCCGACCCACCTTTCACAACTGCGGATGCGAACGTTGCAACCCGGCCTGTATCTTGTTCAGTGCATTCAGATAGGCCTTGGCCGAGGCCACCACGATGTCGGTGTCGGCACCCTGTCCGTTGACCACGCGCCCACCCTTGGCCAGGCGCACTGTCACCTCGCCCTGCGCATCGGTGCCGCTGGTGATGTTGTTGACCGAATACAACA
>JAVHSB010000094.1:2643-4304 GCA_036171955.1 Sideroxydans sp. | reverse complement strand
CCATCCAGCGCGGGAAAGTGGTCATCAGGAAGCCGAAGAAGAAGAATGGCAGCATGCCGAACAGCAGCAGCCAACTGTGGGCCGCCGTGGCAAACAGCGGCCACGCGATCATCTGGGACGGAAAAACATGGCGCGTCGCCAGTTCGAACAGCCACCAGATCATGGCAAGCAGGGTTTGCAGTGCGCCCGCGAAAAACATGACGCGGTGGGGTGCGGCGGTGAAATGTTTCAGCATGGCGGGTAGTGCTCCGAATGGAGGATGGCGAATGGGAAAAGCAGGGTAATCGTCGTGATGATGCGGCGCATCCTGTCCAAGCCGGGGTGAGCCCACAGGGCTTTATGGAACCTCTGATGAGGACGATTCACGGCATCAGTCATTTTAATACTCAAGGTTTGCGACAAATGACGAGGCTGTAAATGGCGGCGGCCAGTTGCAGCATGAAGAGGAGGAGTCCCATGATCGAAATCAGGAGGCCGCCCCGCCAGCCCGATCCTGCCAGCACGCCACCCAGCAGAAAAAACAGGGAACGATACGCACTCCATGCGCCGAGCTTCTGCCGCATTTCGTCGTGCCAGGCCGTTTGTACTCCGGGCCGGATCCAGACAGGCAGGAGTTGACTCAACGCCCCGGTTACCAAAGGCAGGAGAAAAGCCGAGATAAAGGCAAGCGCGGCATCCGCCGGATTCAGCAACCCAAAGGCATGCAATGCGCCGAGGATGAGGATGACGCAGAATCCGGCATAGGCCGCGGCCAGCGAGGCTGCCGCACCATTGCATTGCAAAATCTCGCGCCGGTAAAGGGCATTCCATGTCTGGCCCAGATGAAACAAGGGAACCAACCAGAACAGCAACCCCGCAAACACCAGCGGCCTGAACCAGGCGGCACTAAGCGCGATCAGCAAGGTACCGCCAACGACCCATGGCAAATCTTTGCGCAGTCTAGCGGCAACCCCCGGGTCGGGTCTGCCCACGACGGTGGGCATCAACACCTGCAGGGTGGAAACGGCGGTCAGTCCGATGAAACCGAGCGTATTCAGGTGCAAATGCAGGCGTTTCAAAGTCTGATAGTGCTGCGGCCAGAATGCCATCGCTGAAATCGCCAGCAGCGCCAGGATGAGGCAAACAATCGCAGCGAGATACCAGTTCAGGCAGGGATGCGGCCTGCCCACGGCCCTGACCGCACGATGCACGATCCAGATTGCAAAGGTAGTCGCGGCGGCCAATGCAAGATAGACGGCGGCGCGGAAATCCCGGTTTGCCGCAGCGAAGGCGAAGAATGCCAAACCCCCGGCAATCAGCAATAGCGGCGGAATCAGGCGGATCCAGATAGGCGGCGTCGAACTGCGCGTGAGCACGGGGATAAAATGCGTCATCGCTGCAGCGATCAGCGGCATGATGCCGGCTGCAAAAACGAGGTGGATCGGTACCACCGGCGGAAATGCGTGCAGCATCGCCAGTACCGCAGCCCCCGCAAAGACGGCGACCGCAAGCAGCGCAAAACCCGCCAGCATGCGATTTTATTTCCGGCTGAATTCGATGACGATCTGACCGGGTTCGCGTGCCACATAGTTGATCCCAACCCCCGCGCCATAGCGTTGCTGCAACTGGTCAAGCAACGGCAGAGGATCGTGGTCATTCACAAAGAGCATGCTCTCCCCGGG
>JAVHSB010000094.1:0-2543 GCA_036171955.1 Sideroxydans sp. | reverse complement strand
CAGGACATGGCCCGGCACTTTCGCATGGAGGAAGAGATCCTCTTCCCCGCCTTGCAGGCTGGCGGCGGCCCCGCCGGACCGGTGCAGGTCATGCGCATGGAACACGCGCAAATGAATGACCTGCTGGAACAGATGGCCGGCGCCCTGGCCGCGCGGGACGCGCAAAGTTATGGCGGCATAGGCGAGACGCTGCTTATCGTGATGCAGCAACACAATCACAAGGAGGAGCAAATCCTGTACCCCATCGCCGACCAGATTCTGGCGGCACAGCGCGAACCGCTGCTGGAACGCATGCAGAAGATCTGAACCCGTATGGAGCCGATCATGGAGCTCGATGTGCGCGACCTGCTGCCGCCGGAACCGTTCGCCCGCATCATGCAGTCACTTGAGACTCTGCCCGCAGGGGCAATCCTCCGGGTGCGCATCCACCGCGAACCCTACCCGCTCTATGATGTGTTGCGCGCGGCGGGCCATCGTTGGAAAACGCTGGCGCTGGCAGAAAACGATTTTCAGATCGATATCGAGGGCGCCCGATGAACATGGCCTCCTTGAGCACGGAGCAGTCGCCGCCGATCTCTTTCCCATTCAGTTTTTTTGCGCTGTCCCCGCTGTTTCTGGTGATGGCTGCGCTGCTGCTGGCACTGGCAGACGACAACCCCTTTGCCAACCCGCATTCTCCCGCCGCACTCGCCGCCACGCATTGCATCACGCTGGGATTCATGGCCACTGTCATGTTCGGGGCGATGCAGCAGATACTTCCGGTGCTGGTCGGCAGCAAGATGCCCGCAGCGCGAGCGGTGGCAAGGCTCACGTTGCCGGCATTAACCGCAGGCGTCCTCACCCTGTGCGGCGGGTTCATGCTGGGCCGTCCCCTGTTGCTCGGTCTGGCCTGGATACTGCTCGGGATCGCCATGCTCGTGTTCGTCGGCGCCAGCCTCATCAGTTTGGCGCGTGCTCCGGCGCGCAATGACACGTGGATCGCGCTGCTACTGTCCGTCCTCGCGCTGGCTCTGGCGGCCACTCTGGGCGTGTTGCTGGCGCACGGTTACGCCAGCGGCGCCAACCTGCCCTACCGCGATTGGGCGACCATGCATATCCGCCTTGCGCTGGGGGGATGGGTCGCGCTGCTGATCGTCGCCGTGTCCTATCAGGTCGTGCCGATGTTCCAGCTCACGCCCGCCTATCCGCGCTGGCTGACCGCGACATTGGCGCCCGCGCTACTTGCCATCCTGCTTGCCGCTGCGGCATTGCCCGCGGCGGAACATCCTCCGGCCCGGATCGATGTGTTCTTCGAGAGCCTTTACTGGCTGCTGCTGGCATGTTTCGCATTCGTCACGCTCAAGCTGCAACGCCAGCGCCGACGCCGCGTGCCGGACGCCACCTTGAGTTTCTTCCGCCTCGGCATGATCTCGCTATTGCTTGCCGCCCTGCTTTCACTGGCCGCCCAGCTCTGCCCGGTCGCCGCAACCGAACTGCGCACACTGTCCGTGCTGGGCTTTCTGTTCGGCTTTGCCCTGTCCGTGATCTGCGGGATGCTGTACAAGATCGTCCCCTTCCTGGTGTGGTTCCATCTGTTTCGCGGCGGCATGAAACGCGGCGTGCCGAACATGAAACAGATCATTCCCGAAACCTGGATGTGGTGGCATTACCGCTTGCAACTGGGCTCGCTGATGGCTGCTTTTTGCGCGCCGTTCTGGATCTGGGGCGCGCGCGCTTTTATGCTGGGTCTGCTGATGCAGGGATGCCTGCTTGCAACAGGGATATTCACCGCCATCGCGGTGTACCGCGAAAAAGCCGGTGCTATCATGCAGGCAGAGACATCCGCCGCTCATCGAACTTGAGAAATTCACGATATGCAACTCAATCTCTCCACCGACATCGCCCTGCGCACCCTGATCTATCTGGGACAGAAAAAAGGACCTGCAACCATCGCCGAAGTTGCGACCTCGTTCGATATTGCCCGAACCCACCTGATGAAAGTCGTGATGGCATTGGTCTCCGCCAAACTCGTCGTCAGCGAACGCGGGCGCAATGGCGGCATCCGCCTGGCACGAACCCCAGGTGAGATCCGTATCGGCGATGTGGTGCGAATCATGGAACCCGGCATGGCGCTGGTGTTCTGCATGAAAGATGACACCAACGATGACGACTGCCCGCTGCTCCCCGGTTGCAGGTTGCGCAAACTGTTCTTCAAGGCACAAAAATCGCTCCTGGCCACACTGGATGACAGCACCCTTGCCGATTTGCTGCCAGTCAAGATCAGACTGAAAGTATGAACCTCAAGGCCCGCCTGAAGTCGTTTGCGCCAAGCCCGCTGCGCGCGACTTTTCCGGAAAAATTACGCAGCGGTTTGGCCGGAGGACTGGCGATTTGCTTGCTTGCAGTTGCCCTGCACCATCTGCCGCAAATGCAGTTCCCACTTCTGCTGCTGGGCTCGATGGCGGCCTCCGCGGTGCTGCTCTACGCCGTGCCGGCCAGCCCGCTCGCACAACCGTGGAATCTGGTCGGCGGACATTTTTTTTCCGCGCTGTGCGGCTGGTTGA
>JAVHSB010000093.1:0-4314 GCA_036171955.1 Sideroxydans sp. | reverse complement strand
TCTGCGGACACATCAACCCCTGCAAAAAATGGTCGCGCATTGTATCACCGGGCGCTTTGCCCAACACATCGGGACGGCAGCCGTGGTTTTTTTGTTGCATGCCTGCTATTGAGCAGCGAGTGATTACTGGCTATCCTGCGCGTTGCCCAATCCGGTCTGTCCAGAATGTTGAAAACCTCGCCCCTGCCCAGCCTGCTCATCGTGGATGACGACCCGCTCATCCGGGATTCGTTGGGCCTTGCGCTCTCCGATGAATTCGACATCCTGCTGGCGGAGGACAGGCCGCAGGCGATCCGGCTGGTGCGCAGTCTGGCGCAGCCGCCGGAACTGGCGCTGGTCGATCTGGGTTTGCCGCCGACACCGCATCGGCCGCAGGAAGGTTTCCGCCTGATCGCGGAGTTGCTGGCGCATGCGCCGCAGATCAAGATCATCACCCTGTCGGGGCAGAGCGAGGAGGGCAATGCGCGCCATGCCCGCGCCCTGGGCGCCTTCGAATTCGTGGCCAAGCCTTGCACGCCGGAAGCGCTGCGCAGCCAGTTGCAGGCGGCGCTGATCGCGTGCCGCGGCGAGCAGGGGCTGGCCGCACGGCGCGACTCCCCGCTCGGACTGGTTGGCGAGAGTCCGGCCATCGAGGCGATGCGCAGCCAGATCAAGCTGTATGCAGGGGCGCCCTATCCGGTGCTGATCCAGGGCGAGTCGGGCAGCGGCAAGGAGTTGGTGGCCGCCGCCCTGTGCAAACTGGGCCGCAGTCCGCAACCGCCGCTGGTGGCGGTCAACTGCGCGGCCATCGCCGCGAACCTGCTGGAATCGGCCCTGTTCGGTCATTGCAAGGGCGCGTTCACCGGCGCCACATCGGCGCAGGCCGGCTTCTTCGAAAAGGCGGAGAACGGTACGCTGTTTCTCGACGAGATCGGCGAGTTGCCGCTGGAGTTGCAGGCCAAATTGTTGCGTGTGCTGGAGAACGGCGAATATCAGCGCGTCGGCGAGACCGTCACGCGCAAGAGCAACGCCCGCGTCATCGCCGCCACCAATCGCGTGCTGGCGCAGGCGGTGCGCGACGGCAGTTTCCGTGCCGACCTGTTCTACCGTTTGAGCGTGTTCACCATCAATGTGCCGCCTCTGCGTTCGCTGGGCGCGGACAAGCTGCGCCTGCTCGAACATTTCTGCGCCGAGTATGCGGCGCAACTGCAATCGCCCTGTTTCATCCTCGACGAGTCGGCGCGCGAGGCCTGGCTGCGTTATCCTTTCCCGGGCAACACGCGCGAACTGCGCAACATCGTCATCCGCCTGATGACACGCTATCCCGGGACGAGCATCGGTGCGGCCGTGCTGGAGGCCGAGTTCGATCAGCAGCCTGCGCCGGCGGAGGGCGCGACGACGGAGGCGGACGCGCAGACGCGCCTGTTGCAGGGCGACTTCAACCTCGATGATTTGCTGATGGGCTATACTCGAACCTACATCGACACTGCACTCGAACTGGCGCAGGGTAACGTGAGCGAGGCGGCGAAGCTGCTAGGCATCGCCCGCACCACCCTGTACAGCCGCATGGAAGCTTTGCAAAAATACGGGGCGCAGCCGCGCAACCATTAACCGCATGCGGGTCGAACTTCAGTCCGACAGGGTGGAATGAAATGTGGGTCGGACTTCAGTCCGACAGGGCAGGATGAAATCCGGTTGGGTTGTCGGGTTAAAACCCGACCCACAGGAGATTGCAACAAGCGTGCAGCCGCGCAACCAGTAGCCGCATGTAGGTCGGACTTCAGTCCGACAGGATGGAAGAAATCCCGGCTGGGTTGTCGGGTTGAAACCCGACCCACAGGAGATTGCAACAAGCGTGCAGCCGCGCAACCAGTAAAGGGGAAGCAATGTATCTGGAGCATTTCGGCCTCGCCGAGCCGCCGTTCAAGATCACGCCGGTCACCGATTTTTTCTTCAGCGGCGCCAATCGCGGCGAGATTCTGGATGCGCTGGTGTATGCCATCACCGACGGCGAAGGCATCGTCAAGGTCAGCGGCGAGGTCGGCAGCGGCAAGACCATGCTGTGCCGCATGCTGCTCGACAAGCTGCCGACCAACATCAAGGCGATCTATCTCGCCAATCCCAGCATGTCGCGCGACGAATTGCTCTATGCGATCTGCGACCGCCTGCAGCTCGACCTCGAGGGCAAGCGCATCAGCGTCATCCTGCAAACCCTGCAAAACCATCTCGAAGCCATGTACGAACGCGGCGAACGCGCTGTCGTGCTGGTGGACGAGGCGCATGCGATGCCGCTGGAAACACTGGAGGAACTGCGCCTGCTTTACAACCTGCAGGTCGGCAAGCACAAGCTGCTGCAGATCGTGCTGTTCGGCCAGCCCGAGCTGGACGAAAAGCTGCTGCAGACCAACATGCGCCAGTTGAAGGACCGCATCGTCCATCACTTCACCATTCTGCCGCTGTCGCAGAAGGTCATCCACGACTACCTGATGTTCCGCATGCGTGCCGCGGGCTACAAGGGGCCGGACATCTTCACGCCGGAAGCGGAGAAGATGATCGGCAAGGCTTCGCAGGGCTTGCTGCGCCGGGTGAACATCCTGGCCGACAAGGCCTTGCTCGCGGCCTTCGTCGAGAACACGCACGCGATCGAGGCGCGCCACGTGCAGGCGGCGTTGCGCGACAGCGAGATGATCCCGATGGGGCAGGGTGGGGCGCGCAAAAAACTGTCCATCGGCGGTGGGATGGCGCTGCTGGCCGCGATCATCGCCGGCGCAGGATGGTTCATCAATCAGGAAAAAGATTCGGCGGCACCCGTCGCGCAAGGCGTTGCCGCCCAGCCGGCAGTTGCTCTGGCGACACTTCAGATTGCGCACGATCTGGCTCCTCACAATGACACAGTGGCCGCCGCGAGTGCGGTCGGGGCGACAATTTCCTCAGTGGCGGCGGCGCAGCAGGTTGCGACGGAACCAGCGGCCCCGCCGCGCCCCCCGTTCCCGCAATTGGCTTCCATTCCGGTCGGCAGCGTGCTGCAACAACGGCTGGATGCGTCGCGGCAGATGTGGCTCGATGCGGCGCGAGGCGCGGTCAGCATCCAGCTTTTCTACACCGTGAGCGTGCAGCCGGAACGCATGGAAGGGTTCCTGTTGCGGGCGCGGAAGCTGGGTGTGCTGGACCGCATCTATCTGTTGCCGATCCAGTTGCACGGCAGGGATGCATTCCGCGTGCTGTTTGGCAGCTATGCCAATGGCGGCGAGGCGCGCGCGGCCATCCCGCAATTGCCGCAGCGTTACCTGGAAGCATTCGCCCCGACACTGTACTTGCTGGATGACTCGCAAAATGCGCCGTAAGCCGATGATATGAAAAATATATAGGCCATCTGAACTGTTGCCAGTCCCGTGGAATTGGGTTACTTTGCGCAAAACATCAGGGGGAAAATAGAATGAAGTACAAACACGTACTGATTTGTTTTGCCGCACTTGCGCTTGCTGCCTGCGGCACGCAGCCGATCAAGCCTTCCGAAAATCACATCCAGCAATCGTCCGCACCCGTCGGCGGAAACATCCCGCAACCCATCCGCCGCGCCGTGGTTTTGCCGCCGCCCAAACCCGCCGCCAAGGTTGAAACCTACAGCGTCGTGGTGACCAACCTGCCGGTGCGCGAAGTGTTGTTCGCGCTGGCGCGCGACGCGAAAATCAACATCGACATCCATCCCGGCATCGAAGGCTATGTCACGCTGAACGCCATCGACCAGACCCTGCCACAGATCCTCGATCGCCTCAGCCAGCAAGTGGCGATCCGTTACGAGCTGAAGCAGTCACACCTGGCGGTGATGCCGGATGCACCCTATCTCAAGAACTACAGGATCGACTACGTCAATATGGCGCGCGATGCCGACGGCGGAATTTCCAACACGACGCAGGTCGGCGGATCGGCCGGAGCCGGATCGGGTGGAAACAATTCGCAGTTGGCGATCAAGAATTTATCGAAGAACCATTTCTGGGAGACGCTGGTCAAGAACATCACCGACATCCTGAATGAAACGGACAAGGAAGTGGTGGTGGGACGGCGCGCGTCGAGCGAGGCGGTGAAGACTTCGGACGAGAAGGAGAGCGGCGCAAAAACCGAAGGCGAGGGCAAGGCCACCGTTGCCGCGCAGCAAAAGAGCAGCGAGCAGGAATACAAGGATTACCGCACGCTGCAGGCCGCGTCGGTGATCTCCAATCCGGAAGCGGGCATCATCACCGTGCGCGCCACGGGCAAACAGCACGCGAAGATCCAGGAGTTCATCGTGCAGGTGATGCGCAGCGCGCGGCGCCAGGTGCTGATCGAGGCGACCAT
>JAVHSB010000092.1:0-4393 GCA_036171955.1 Sideroxydans sp. | reverse complement strand
CAACAGTTCGAGATGGTGTTCCTCAACATGATGCTGAAAAGCATGCGCGAAGCGACGCCGCAGGAAGGCATGATGGACAGCGAGCAGACCCGGATGTTTACCGGCATGCTGGACCAGCAACTGGCGCAGGAGATGTCGAAGCGCGGGGTGGGATTGGCCGATGTGATGGTGCGCCAGCTCGGTCCGCAACAGTCTCCAGCAGCAACGCCAGCACCGGCGGCAGCCAGTTATGGCAGCGACCGCCAATCCTTCGTGCAGCGGATGCTGCCGCACGCCGAGCAGGCCAGCCGCAAGACGGGCGTGCCGGCCGATTTCATCATGGGGCAGGCTGCGCTGGAAAGCGGCTGGGGCAGGCACGAGATCAGGCAGGCGGATGGCAGCAGCAGCCATAACCTGTTCGGGATCAAGGCGGGCGCGGACTGGCAGGGCAAGGTGGCCGCGGTCACCACCACCGAATATCACGACAGCACCGCCACCCGGCAGGTCGAGCGCTTCCGCGCCTACGATTCGTATGCCGAGGGATTTGAGGATTATGCCCGTTTGCTGCGCGACAACCCGCGCTACGCCGGCGTGCAGGGACAGCAGGATGCGGCGCAATTCGCCCTGTCCCTGCAACAGGCCGGCTATGCCACCGACCCGGATTATGCGGACAAGCTGGGGCGGGTGATCGGCAGCATCAACACAAAGGCCTAACGATGATGGCGATTTGCCATGATCGTTTCCCTCTCCCCGGCCCTCTCCCAAAGGGCGAGGGGGACGCAGAAACGCTTCGCGTTGATTTTCGTTAAAGTTTTTTTGGAAGCTGCCGATAAGGAAGCTGACAGGTCGCCAGGAGAGGGTCAATGGGTTCAGGAATCTATGGAATCGGAGTCAGTGCGCTGAAGGTCGCCCAGGCGGGCATGTCCGTGACCACGCACAACATCGCCAATGCCAATACGCCCGGCTATTCGCGCCAGGAGATTTTGCAGGCCGCGATGCTGCCGCAGGACACCGGCTCTGGCTTCTTCGGCCAGGGCGCGGACGTGGTGGCGGTAAAGCGCATCTACAGCGAATTCCTCGGCGCGCAACTGGCCGAGGCGCAGACCCGTTCCAGCAACCTGAACACCCAGTTCGACCTGGCGACGCAGGTGAGCAATCTGCTCGGCGATCCCAATGGCGGCTTGAGCACATCCTTGCAGGATTTCTTCAGTGCGGCCAATGCCGTTGCCGATGCCCCGGAGTCAGTGGCGGCGCGGCAGACGCTGCTCGGCAGCGGCCAGTCCTTGAGCAATCGCCTGCAGACGCTGGATGCCCGCCTGACCGAAATCCGCAACGGTCTCAACGGCCAGATCAATAGCAGCATCACCCTCGTCAACAGTTACGCCAAACAGGTCGCCGCGCTGAACGACACCATCGTGCGCGCCCAGGCGCAGACCGGACAAAGCCAGGTGCCGAACGACCTGCTCGACCAGCGCGACCAGTTGCTGAACCAGTTGAGTCAGGAAGTGCGCGTGACGTCGATGAAGCAGCCCGACGGCTCGCTCGACGTTTTCATCGGCACCGGCCAATCGCTGGTGATCGGCAACATGGCCGCGACGCTGCAGGCTGTCCCGTCGCTGACCGACCAGAGTGCGCTGGAAGTGGTGTATGTCAACAACAACGGCGTGGTGCGCATCCAGCAAAGCGCGTTGCAGGGCGGCAATCTGGGAGGCTATCTGGCCTTCCGCCAGGATGTGCTGGACCCCGCGCAGAATGCGCTCGGGCGCATCGCCATCGGCGTCGCCGACACGTTCAACCAGCAACATCAGCAGGGTACCGATCTCAATGGCGCTCTCGGCGGCGCGTTCTTCAGCGCCGGGATGCCGCAGGTGGCGGCGGCCAGCAGCAATGTGGGCAATGCCACCTTGAGCGCGAGCATCAGCGACAGCGCCGCCCTGAACGGCGCCGATTTCGATCTGCGCTTCGACGGCAGCAATTACACCCTGTTCAACACGGCAACCAACGTCGCCGTGCAGTCCTTTACCCCGGCACAACTGGCCACCCCGCAAACCGTGAACGGTACCGGCCTCACGCTGCAATTGACAGCGGGCTCTGTCGCCGATGTCGCGGGAGACTCCTACCGCATCCGCCCCACTGTCAATGGCGCGCGCGATTTCGCGCTGGCGATCGCCGATCCCGCGCGGGTGGCGGCGGCCAATCCGGTGCGCAGCAACGCGCCGCTGGCCAATCTGGGCAATGCTGACATCGCCCAGCCGGTCGTCAGCGGCGGACTGCCGCTGGATGCCAACCTGCAACAGCCGATCCTGATTACCTTCGACACGCCGCCGACGACCTACACGGTCAGCGGCACGGGCGCGCCGGCAGGCGCGCAGCCCTATGTCGATGGTGCCACGATCACCATCAACGGCTGGAGCACAAAGATCACCGGCACCCCGGTGGCGGGCGATACGTTCAGCGTTTCCGCGAACAGCAACGCCTCGACCGACGGCGCCAACATGCTGAAGCTGGCGCAGTTGCAGACCGCCAACCTGCTTGATAACGGTACCACCAGCTATCAGGGCGCCTACGGCCAACTGATTGCCAAGGTCGGCAGCCAGACGCGCGAGCTGGATGTGACCAGCCAGGCCCAGGCCAGCATGCTGGCGCAGATCAGCCGCGCGCAACAGTCGGAGTCGGGGGTCAATCTGGATGAGGAGGCGGCCAATCTCCTCAAATACCAGCAGGCCTATCAGGCGGCGGCAAAAGCCATGAGCATCGCGCAAACCATGTTCGACTCGTTGCTGCAATTGGGAGGTTAATCATCATGCGCATCAGCACAGCCACTCTGTTCAAGGAAGGCGTCGGCAACATGTCCCAGTTGCAGGTCAATCTGGCGAAGACGCAAGCGCAGATCTCCACCGGACGCCGCATCGTCAACCCGGCGGACGATCCCGCCGCCGCTGCGCGCGCCACCGAACTGAACCAAGCGGACGCCGCGAACACCCAGTACGCGGCCAACCGCACCGCCGCCACCAACACCCTGTCGCTCAGCGAGAGCATCCTCGCCAGCGTGACCACGCTGTTGCAGGATGCGCGGACGCTGGCGGTGCAGGCCGGCACTGCCACCGTCAACCAGAGCGACCGGGCCAGCATCGCCAGCGATTTGAGCGGCCGCTTGCAGGAGCTGATCGGATTGGCGAACAGTACGGACGGGGTCGGTAATTACCTGTTCTCGGGCGCACAAGGCAAAATCCAGCCCTTTGTTGGCAGCGCGGGCAGCGTGAACTACCAGGGCGACGATGTGCAGCGCCTGATCCAGGCGGCGCCCTCGCGCCAGATCGCGAGCACCGATACCGGCGCGGATATTTTCATGCGCATCAGGAACGGCAACGGCAGTTTCCAGGCGGCTCCCGGCGCACTGAATGCGGGCAGCGCCATCATCAGCCAGGGACGCGTGCTGAACGCGACACAATACAATTCCAACAGTTACCAGGTGACCTTCAATGTGGCGGGCGGTGTCACCACTTACGATGTGACCGACGTGAGCAATGGCGTGCCGGTGGTCGTGTCCAGCGCGCAACCCTACGTCAGCGGGGATGCGATCAGTTTCAACGGCATCCAGTTCGAGATCCAGGGGACACCCGCCAATCTGGATACTTTCAATATCACGCCGAGCAGCAACCAGAGCATGTTCGAGACCCTGTCCACGCTGGTCGGCGCGCTCAATGCCGCACCCGCGGCCGGGGACGCGGCGGCCACCGCCAGGTTTCAGCAGACATTGCAGCAGTCGCTCGGCAAACTCGACCGCGATGTGAACCAGGTATTGAACGTGCGCGCGACGATGGGCGGCCGGATGCACGAACTGGATTCGCTGCAAAGCACGGGGGAAGACCTGGGTTTGCAATACAAGCAAACCTTGTCGAAGATCCAGGACACCGACTACCTGCAAGCGATCAGCCAGCTCAACCAGCAGCAGCTCAACCTGCAGGCGGCACAACAATCCTTCACCAAAATCACCCAGTTGTCGCTGTTCGACTTCCTGTAAGAAAACCATGCCTACTTTACCGATCGAAAGAAGCTTGGGGATGGTGCGCACCATTCTGCTGGTTGATGACGAAGAGAACATAACCTCCGCTTTGTCCCGACTGTTGCGAAGGGATGGCTACCACATCCTGCGTGCCAGCAGCGGCCAGGAGGGTCTGGACGTGCTGGCGCAAAACGAGGTCGGTGTGATCATCTCCGACCAGCGCATGCCGGGAATGAGCGGCACGGAATTCCTTAATAAGGTGAAGAAACTCTATCCGGATACGGTGCGCATTGTGCTTTCCGGTTATACCGAACTGAATTCGGTGACGGATGCGATCAATCGCGGGGCGGTCTACAAGTTCCTCACCAAGCCGTGGGAAGACGATCTGTTGCGCGCCAATGTGGAAGA
>JAVHSB010000091.1:0-19386 GCA_036171955.1 Sideroxydans sp. | reverse complement strand
CACCAACCCCTCCGGCGTGAAGAACAGCACGAGCAGGAAAGCGACCACCTCGTCCCACACGATGCCGCCGTAGTCCGCCACCCCCAGCGCCTTGCCAGTGATGTCGCACACCCGTACCCCGATGGCGAACGCCCAGATCAGCACAAAAATGAACATGGCGTCACTGAGGTGCGCCGAGAGATACCAATAGAGCGGAAATGCGACCAGCGTGCCCCAGGTGCCGGGCGCCTTGCGTGCCAGCCCGGCGCCGAAGCCGAACGACAGCAGATGCGCCGGATGGCTGAACAGGAAGTGCCAGTCAGGACTGATTTTCAGTTCGTCATGCGAAGTGGTCATAGCCCGCCTTTTCGATTTTCAATGGAGTGCCGGCCGCATCGCGCACGATGCACGCATGTCCTGCCCGCACCTGACCGATGCGCGTGAGCGGCAAACCGAGCTGCATGCTCAATGCCGCCAGCGTTGCACGCGCCGCCACGGGCGCAGTGAAACACAATTCATAATCGTCGCCGCCGTTCAGCGCGCACGTCTGGGCGGCCGTTCTTGCCACACCGCCCGTCACGAGCGGCAAGGCTGCGGCCTCCAGTTCGGCGCCGACGCCCGAGCGTTGCAGGATATGGCCGAGGTCGGCCAGCAAACCATCGGAAACATCAATGGCGCTGTGCGCGATGCCGCGCAGCGCCAGTCCCAATCCCACGCGCGGCTGCGGCTGGTGCAATGCGGCCAGACAGTCGGCGCGCACGGGCTCTGCCAGTGTCATTTCGCCCTTGAGATGGGCCAGTCCGAGCGCCGCCCGGCCCGGCACGCCCGAGACCCAGATGTCGTCCCCGGCCTGCGCACCGTCGCGCCGCAACGCTTGTCCCTGCGGCACTTCGCCCATGATGGTGACGCACAGGTTGAGCGGCCCGCGCGTGGTGTCGCCGCCCACCAGCTCCACACCGTGCGCATCGGCCAGCGCGAAGAAGCCCTCGCTGAAACGGCGCAGCCAGTCTTCATCCACAGTGGGCATGGATTCGCGCAGCGATTCGTTCGCCCCCTCTCCCTCTGGGGGAGGATTGGGGTGGGGGCGTTCATGGCAGGTGTCTGCGCCATGAACGAAGGGCATTGACAGCGCCAGCGTCGCCCAGCGCGGCCGCGCGCCCATCGCCGCCAAGTCGGAAAGATTCACCGCCAGCGTCTTGTGTCCCAGCAGGAAAGGATCGGTGTCGGGGAAAAAATGGGTGCCGCTGACCAGCATGTCGGTCGATACGGCCATTTCCATGCCGGGCGACACACGCAACAACGCCGCGTCGTCGCCTACGCCCAGGATCGCGTTGGGTGTGGCACGGGTGAAATAACGCTGGATGAGATCGAATTCAGACATGCACCAAAACCCTCACCACAGAGACACAGAGCAAACCCTTCGACCCAATTCGAGGTTGGTTTGTTTTTCTCTTTGTCTCTGTGTCTCTGTGGTGCAATTGATTTTTATTTCGCCTTGATTTCGGCCGCCCTGACCTGCGCCGCCAGCTTGTCCAGCACGCCGTTGACGAACTTGTGGCCTTCGCTGCCGCCGAAGGTCTTGGCCAGCTCGACCGCCTCGTTGATGACCACTTTGTAGGGGACTTCCGGCTGGTGCACCAATTCGTAAGCGCCCAGCAGGAGCACGGAATATTCGACCGGGCTCAATTCGTGCAGGGGGCGATCCAGATGGGGCGCGATCAGTCCGGACAGCGCCTCCTGTGCATCGATGGCGCCGCGCAGCAGTTGCTGGTACAGCCCGCTGTCGTAACGCCCCAGGCTCTTGTCGTCGCCGGTGCTGCGCCCGATCTGTGTCGCGCTGCTGCCGGACACGCGCCATTCGTAGATGCCCTGCAACGCCAGTTCGCGCGCGCGGTGGCGCGGACTGACTCCGGCCTTCTTCGTTTCCGTCATGCCAGTTCCCGCGCCAGGTTGACCATCTCGATGGCGACCAGCGCGGCTTCCGCGCCTTTCACTTTCATGCGCGACTCGGCCTGTTCGTCGGTGTCGGTGGTCAGGATGGCGTTGGCGATGGGGATGCCGGTGGCGAGTTGCACTTCGCCCACGCCGCGCGCGGATTCGTTTGACACCACCTCGAAATGGTAGGTGTCGCCGCGGATCACCGCGCCGAGCGCGATCAGCGCGTCGTAGTCGTGGCTTTCCGCCATCTCCCACAGCACCAGCGGGATCTCCAGCGCGCCGGGCACGGTGGCCAGCACGATGTCCTCGTCCGCCACCCCGCTCTGCAGGAGCTGGGCGTGGCACGCCGCGCGCAATCCTTCGCACACAGCCGGATTGAAGCGGCTCTGCACGATCCCGATGCGCATGCCGCTGCCGTTCAGGTTCTTTTCGATTTCTCTCATTTCTTTTCCTTCATTTTTCAAAATATCGCATTGCGGTTCGATTGTCCCTCATCCCTGCGGGGTAGGGTTTGGGCGGGGGTGGCGCGCATGCCGATCAATTGCACATCGTTCATTCGCGCGCCTTGGAAGTACAGTAACCCACGATCTCCAGGCCGAAGCCGGTCATGCTCGGCATCTTGCGCGGAGTGGCGATCAGGCACATCTTGCCCACGCCGATGTCGCGCAGGATCTGCGCGCCGATGCCGTAACTCTTGGGATCCCATTTGCTCGCCGCATGTTCGGCATGGTTCTCCAGCGCCCGGTTGAGCAGCGTCTGCGCCGTCTCGTCCTGATGCATCAGCACCAATACGCCGCTGGATGCCTCGCTGATCTTTTGCAGCGCCTCGTGCACGCTGGTGCTCTTCTCGTAACTCGTCTGCTCCATGAAATCCATGACCGACAGCGGCTCGTGCACGCGCACCAGTGTCTCGAACCCGGGCTGGATGTCGCCCTTGGCGAGGGCCAGATGGGTGCGCTGCGTGCTCTTGTCGGTGTAGGCGTACAGCTCGAACGGGCCGTATGCGGTCTGCACCGTGCGCTTGCCCGCGCGCTCGACCAGCGTTTCGTTGTGCGCGCGATATTCGATCAGGTCGGCGATGGTGCCGATCTTGAGACCGTGCTGTTTGGCGAAGGGGATCAGATCCGGCAGCCGCGCCATTTCGCCGTCGTCCTTGAGGATTTCGCAGATGACCGCGGCCGGGGTCAGGCCCGCAAGCTGCGCCAGATCGCAACCGGCCTCGGTATGGCCGGCGCGCACCAGCACGCCGCCGTCGCGTGCCATCAGCGGGAAGATGTGTCCCGGTTGCACGATGTCTGCCGGCTGCGCATTTTTGTTCGCCGCCGCCAGGATGGTGCGTGCGCGGTCGGCGGCGGAGATGCCGGTAGTCACCCCGCTCGCCGCTTCGATGCTCAACGTAAAGTTGGTCGCCAGCGGCAGACCGTTCTCGCGCACCATCAGCGGCAGGTCGAGCTGCTTGCAGTGTGCCTGGGTCAGGGTCAGGCAGATCAGGCCGCGCCCGTAGCGCGCCATGAAATTGACCATCTCCGGCGTGGCAAACTCGGCCGCGAAAACCAGGTCGCCCTCGTTCTCGCGGTCTTCCTCGTCCACCAGCACGACCATGCGGCCGGCGCGAATCTCCTCGATGATCTCTGTGATCGGTGCAACGTCTGTCATGGGTTCTGTTCTTTCTCTGCCTGCAGCATGCGTTCCACATAGCGCGCGATCAGGTCGATCTCCAGATTCACGCGCTTACCTTTTTCCAGCTCGTTCAATGTCGTCGCTTCCAGCGTGTGCGGGATCAGGTTCACCTCGAACTCGTCGCCCGCCACCCGGTTCACGGTGAGGCTCACGCCGTTGATGGTGACGGAGCCTTTCACCGCGATGTACTTCGCCAGCGTCTGCGGTGCGCGCACGACCAGGCGCCAGCTCTCGCCGATGTCGTTGAACGCGACCACCTCGCCCACCCCGTCCACATGGCCGCTGACCAGATGACCGCCGATGCGGTCGGACAGGCGCATCGCTTTTTCCAGGTTGACGTGCGCCCCCCGTTGGTCGAGGCCGGTGGTGCAGTTCAGCGTCTCGCGCGAAACCTCCACGGCGAAATCGTTGCCGTCGATCGCCACCACGGTGAGACAGACCCCGTTCACCGCGATGCTGTCGCCCAGCGCCACATCGTCCATGCCCAACAGCTCGGTCGCCACCGTCAGGCGCAGTCCGCCCGCGCGGTCTTCCACTTTCTTGATCATGCCGGCATCTGCCACGATCCCGCTAAACATTCTGACACCTCCATAAATTCATTTTGCGAGCGAATCGCCGCGTCGCGTGCTCGCTCATTCCTCGCCTACCTTTATGGTATGTCTCATCATTCACTGCGCGGCTCCTTGCATTTCATCTCGCAAAAGCAAATTTCCGGAAGCGCCAGATTTTACCTCCGCCGTGATTCTTAAATCCTCGCCGACCCTGCGCACATCGCGCCAGGCCAGGTCCACGCGCTGTTCCAGTTGCAACAACTCGCCCAAGTCTGCCATGCCGCGCGCGGCATCTCCAAGCAGTTGCGGCGCCAGATACAACAGCAGTTCATCCACCAGCCCCGCCCGCAGCAGGGCGCCGTTCAGCGTGCGACCGGCTTCCACCAGCACTTCATTGGCTCCGCGCCGCGCCATTTCGCGCATCACGGCAGGCAGATCGACGCGCCCCACTGCGTCGGCCAGCACCAGCACCTCCGCGCCGCGTGCTTCTAGCACCGTGCGTTTGGCTGCGTCCAGCGATGCGGTAAAGATCAGCACCTTGCCGCCTTGCAGCATGCGCGCCGATGGCGGCATGCGCAGCGAGGAATCCAGCACCACGCGCAACGGCTGACGCTCGGTGGCGATGCGCACATTCAGTTGTGGATCGTCCGCCAGCGCCGTGCCGATGCCGGTCAGCACGGCGCAGGATCGCGCGCGCCAGCGCTGCACATCCTGCCGCGCCGCAGCGCCGGTGATCCACTGGCTCACGCCGTTTGCCAGCGCGGTGCGCCCATCCAGACTGGCGGCGATCTTGCTGCGCACGAAAGGCAGTCCGCGCGTCATGCGCGAGACGAAACCGATGTTGAGTTCTCGCGCCGCCTGCTCCATCAGGCCGCATTCGACCGCGATACCGGCTGCGCGCAAACGGGCGATGCCTTGCCCCGCCACCAGCGGATTGGGGTCCTGCATCGCGCACACCATGCGCGCCACACCGGCGGCGATCAGCGCATCGGCACAGGGCGGCGTGCGCCCGTGATGGCTGCATGGCTCCAGCGTGACATAGGCCGTCGCACCGTGCGCTTTTTTCCCTGCCGCGCGCAGGGCATTCACTTCCGCATGCGGCTCACCCGCGCGTTCGTGCCAGCCTTCGCCGATGATTGCGCCCGCCTTGACCAGCACACAACCGACGCGCGGATTGGGCGAGGTCGTATTCATGCCGCGCCCGGCCAATTGCAACGCGCGCGCCATCCAGCCGGCGTCGGCCGCGTGCGTCATGACGGGTCCGACTTGCGGCGACGCGCCGGCGATTTGCGCACCGCATCCACCGCGTCGGTAAAGTCGTCCACATCCTGAAAGCTCTTGTACACGGAAGCGAAGCGGATATAGGCGACCTTGTCCAGTTTCAGCAGCTCTTTCATCACCAGCTCGCCGATCTGGCGCGAGCCGATCTCGCGCTCGCCGAACGCAAACACTTTTTGCGTGACATGATCGATGGCGGCATCAACCATTTCGGTGGACACCGGACGCTTGTGCAGGGCGCGCTTGAAACTGGTGCGCAACTTGTCCGGGTCGAATTCGCTGCGCATCCCGTTCTGCTTCACCACCTGCGGCATGCGCAACTCCACCGTCTCGTAGGTGGTGAAGCGCTTGTCGCACGACAGGCAGCGCCGCCGCCGGCGCACGCTGTCGCCCTCTTCGCTTTCGCGCGTATCGACGACCTGCGTGTCAGAGTTTTTGCAGAACGGGCATTTCATAGGATTAAGGAATCAGGATTGGCGATTGGTCGTGAGCATCCGGAAGATTTTCTCAACCCCATTCCCCTCCCCATCCCTTCTTCAGGCTCCGTAAACAGGAAAAGCGGTGGTCAGCTTCTTCACTTCGGCGGCCACGCGCGCGATCACGGCATCGTCGTTCGGTGCGTCGAGCACATCGGCCACGAGGTGCGCCAGTTTCTCCGCCTCCAGCTCCTTGAAGCCGCGCGTGGTCATCGCCGGGCTGCCGATGCGGATGCCGCTCGTCACGAACGGTTTTTGCGGATCGTTCGGAATGGCGTTCTTGTTGACCGTGATGTGGGCGCGCCCGAGCGCAGCCTCGGCGTCCTTGCCGGTGATGTGCTTGGCTTGCAGGTCGAGCAGGAACACATGGCTGTCGGTGCGTCCGGAAACGATGCGCAGTCCGCGCTCCTGCAGCACCTTGGCCATCACGCGCGCGTTGCTCACCACCTGCTTCTGGTACTCCTTGAATTCCTTGCTTGCCGCTTCCTTCAAGGCGACCGCCTTGGCCGCGATGACGTGCATCAGCGGGCCGCCCTGGATGCCGGGGAAGATCGCCGAGTTCAAGGCCTTCTCGTGTTCCGCCTTGGCCATAATGATGCCGCCGCGCGGGCCGCGCAGCGTCTTGTGCGTGGTCGTGGTGACGAAATCGGCAATGCCGATCGGGCTGGGATAGACACCCGCCGCCACCAGTCCGGCATAGTGCGCCATGTCCACGAACAGATAGGCGCCGACGCTGTCGGCGATGGCGCGGAAGCGCTTCCAGTCAATGACCAGAGAGTAAGCGGAAGCGCCGGCCACGATCATCTTCGGCTTGTGCTCGTTCGCCAGCGCCTGCACCTGGTCGTAATCGATCTCTTCCTTGTCGTTCAGTCCGTATTGCACGGCGTGGTACAGCTTGCCGCTGGCGTTGACCGACGCGCCGTGGGTGAGGTGGCCGCCGTGCGCCAGCGACAGACCGAGGATGGTGTCGCCGGGCTTCAGCACCGACATGTACACCGCCTGGTTCGCCTGCGAACCGGAGTTCGGCTGCACGTTGACGTATTCGGCGCCGAACAGCGCCTTGGCGCGGTCGATCGCCAATTGCTCGGCGATATCGACAAACTCGCAGCCGCCGTAATAGCGCTTGCCGGGATAGCCCTCGGCGTACTTGTTAGTGAGCTGGCTGCCCTGCGCCTCCATCACTGCCGGGCTGGTGTAGTTTTCCGAGGCGATCAGTTCGATGTGATCCTGCTGACGGGCATTTTCTTTCTGAATCGCATCCCACAGCTCGGGATCGACGACGGCAAGGGTGTTTTTGCGCGAGAACATGGCGGCCTTCCAAAAATTAAGGGAGATTAAAAAGAGGCGCATTTTATCACGCCTGCAAAACGAAAACGCCGCCCTCCGGGACGGCGTTCTCCGGCACTGCAACAGGCGTCAGGGGGCGTCGAACACCATCGGCACATCCCAGCCGCCGCTGCGCCCATCGCTGGAAACATTGCGCACGCGCATGAAATAGCGTCCCGCCCGCGGCCGTGCCATGTCGATCCAGTTGTCCTCGGTCTGGGTATCGAGCAGCATTTGGCTGAAGGCCTGATCCATGGCCACCTGCACCTGGTAGCGCGGATTTTCTCGTCGCCCCACCCAGATCAGCTGCAGTTTGTCGCCGCTGACATACACCTTGGTCATCACGAATTTGCGCGGCGGCACGGCCACGTCGAAGTCGATCTTGCCTTCCCTGCCTTGCAGGCCGTTCTCATCCAGCGCGCGCAGCTTGAGCCAGTAATGGCCGTTAGGCAGCTCGCGCAGGCGGATGAAGCCGCCCTCGCTGCGCACCGACCGCACATGCTCGGCGAACGACGCGTCGCGCGCCAGCTCGCCGACATACGCGGTCGCGCCTTGCAGTGCAGCCATCTGCCATTCGATGAAAGGGGTGTCAAACAAGGTCGGCAGCTCCGGGAAAACCGGTGCCGGCAACAGCGGGATCACGGCTGCGACATGCACGCCGTCCGCCACCGAGCCTTCGCCGCCCGCCAGCGCGAGCACTTGCGGGGTCTTGGCCGCTTCGAACGCGACATGGCCATCCTCGATTTCGGCATAGGTATTCATGCCCTGCTGCCGCATGCGGAAATGCGTGCCGCGCACCCCGAGCGTGGCGTTGCGCGCATTGATCGCCATGTCGGCCATGCCCGTGGCGCGTTTCACCTTGAACGCCTCAAGCTGGCCGGCCAGCAAACGCAGCACGCTGACGAACACCGATTCGCCGCGTTGCTCGAGCTGCTCCACCTTGAGCTGACTGGTTTCCTGCAGATCGACTTGCGAACCGTCCGGCACGCGCAGGCGCAGCGCAGCACCCGGCGCGGTCTCAATCTGTGCCCCGACCGCCAGCGTATCGCCGACGCGCAAGGAGCGGCCATTGGCGCTGGCTTCCCCGCTCAACGCCTCGACCTTGAGCACGGCAGGCGTTCCTTTCAGCCACAGCGGCTTGAGGCGCAGGGTCTGTCCCGGCGCGATGCGGTCGGGGTCGGGCAAACCGTTGTATGAGGCCACGTCGCGCCAGCGGCCCGGCGCATCCAGCTTGCTGCGCGCCAGCGTGCCGAGGGTATCCCCCTTCTGCACGGTGTACACGACATCGTCCGCCACGGTCTCCGGCACCTCGGCCCACGCCCCTTGCGCCAGAACGAACATCAGAATCCCCAGCCACGCTTGCATGTTTCGTCTTCCTTTCTTCTTTTTACACAGCAGTCAGTTATTCAAGAGACACATACCCTGATACTCGAATTCATTACTCAAGCGGAGTGCCGTTGTGTGAGCCCGATTTATCGGGCTCACACAAATGAGCATCATTCTTTTGTAGCGCCAATTTCTGACTACTGAAAAATGGTTATCCCGTTTCAGCCCTGACCCGCGACGGCCATGCGCCCGACCAGCACCGAACCGCACTGGCGCGCGCCGTGCACCAGCACATCGTTGCCGATGGCCGCGATGTCGCGGTAAATCTCCTTCAAGTTCCCCGCGATGGTGATTTCTTCCACCGGATACTGGATCTCGCCGTGTTCGACCCAGAACCCCGCCGCGCCGCGCGAATAGTCGCCCGTCACCGGGTTCACTCCGTGCCCGAGCAATTCGGTCACGACCAGGCCGCGCCCCATCTGGCGCAACAATTCGTCGAAGTTCTGCGTCCCCGGGCGCACGATCAGGTTGTGACTGCCGCCGGCGTTGCCGGTGCTGCGCAGGCCGAGCTTGCGCGCGCTGTAGCTGCCCAGAAAATAGCCGCGCAGCACACCTTCCGTCACGATGCTGCGGCGCACGGTGCGCACGCCCTCATTGTCGAACGGGCTGCTGCCGAGGCCGCGCGGGATGTCCGGCACGTCATCAATCTGAACGATGTCGGAAAACACCCGCTGCTCCAGACTGTCGAGCAGGAAAGAGGATTTGCGGTACAGGCTGCCGCCGCTGACCGCATGCACAAAATGGCCGAACAGGCCGCCTGCCACCGGCGCCTCGAACAATACCGGACATTGCATGCTCGGCATGCGCCGCGCATGCAGGCGGCGCACGGTGCGTTCGGCGGCGATGCGCCCGATCTCTTCCACCTTGAGAATATCAGCCGGATGGCGCGCAGTGCTGTACCAGTAATCGCGCTGCATGGACTTGCCCTTGCCGGCGATGACCGAGCAACTGACGCTGTGGCGCGATGACGCATAGCCCCCGTTGAAGCCGAGGCTGTTCGCCAGCGCGAAGCTGCCGCTGTTGACATTGACGCTGGCACCTTCCGAATTGACGATGCGCCGATCCGCGTCGAATGCAGCGCGCTCGCAGTCGCGCGCAAGCTCGACCGCCTGCGCCACGTCGATCGGCCACGCGTGTTCAAGATCCAGATCGGTCCACTCGCGCGCCAGCAGATCCTCCTCCGGCAGCGCCGCACAATCGTCCTGCGCCGTGAAGCGTGCGATGTTCAGCGCAGCCTGCACGGTATCCTCCATCGCCTGGCGCGAAAAATCCGAAGTGCTGGCATGGCCCCGGCGCTGGCCGAGATAGACACTGACGCCCATCCCCTTGTCGCGGTTGTATTCGATCGTTTCGATCTCGCCCTGGCGCACGTTGACCGTCTGCCCCAGCCCGGCGGACACTTCCGCGACACAGGCCGATGCACCTTTTTTTTGCGCATAGGCGATGATGTCGGCCGCCAGTTGGCGCAAAGAATCCGGCGCGGTGCTGCTGCTTTTCACGGGAGTAGTCATAAAATTTTCAGTCGGGCAGATTCGGCAGGGGCGCTATCATACCAACTTCAAGACAGATGCCGACAGCCATGATTAACCCGCCCGACACGACCGCAGACCTCGAACAGGAACTGCCCCCCAGCAAGACCAAGGTCAAGAAACAAATGCACGACCTGCAAGACCTGGGCAAGCAGCTGACCGAACTGCCCAAGGAGAAATGGCGCGAACTCGACCTGCAGGAGAACCTGCTGGAGGCACTGACCGAATACAAGCGCATCACCAAGTTCGGCGCGCAGAAACGCCAGCTGCAATACATCGGCAAGCTGATGCGCGAAGTCGAGACCGCGCCCATCCTGGCCAAACTGGACGCGTGGAACGGCACTTCGCGCGAGCATACGGCCTGGCTGCATCAGGTGGAGCAACTGCGCGACCGGCTGCTGGAAGACAATGCCGCGCTCACCGGATTGCTGGCCCAGTATCCGCATGCCGACGGCCAACGGCTGCGCGCCTTGATCCGCAACGCGCTGAAGGAAAAGGAGCAGGGGAAGCCGCCAAAATCCTACCGCGAAATATTCCAGCTTCTGCGCGAGATCATCCCGCGACCATGATCCGGCCTCGCCTCTGATCCGGACAATCCTGCCGACAGGCGCACGACACTCGACAGACCATGAGCGAACTCCTGCCATACATCACCTGGGACAGCGGCGACGCACCCGACTTCAGCATCCTCTGGCTGCACGGCCTCGGCGCCAGTGGCGACGATTTCGTCCCCGTCGCCCAGGAGTTGCGACTGCCGCAGGCGGTGCGCCACCTCTTTCCGCAGGCTCCGCAACGCCCGGTCACGCTGAATGGCGGTTACGTGATGCCCGCCTGGTACGACATCAGTAGCAGCAAGATCGATGACGCACAGGATGCCGAGGGAATCGCCGCATCTGCGCTTGCGGTCGAAGCCCTGATCGCGCACGAAGTGGCGCGCGGCATCGCGCCGGATCACATTTTTGTCGCGGGATTCTCGCAGGGTGGCGCCATCGCGCTGCAGGTAGGCCTGCGCGCGAAACAGAAGCTGGGCGGGGTGTTGGCGCTTTCGACCTATCTGGCGCTGGCAGACACGGCCGAACATGCCGCTTGTCAGGACACCCCGGTCTTCATGGCCCACGGCTTGCAGGATCCGGTCGTCCCCTGCGCCCTCGGACGCCAGTCCGCCGCCATTCTGGAGCAGTTGGGATGCCGGGTAAACTGGCGCGAATACGCGATGCCGCACAGCGTGTGCATGGAAGAAATCCGGGATATCGGGAACTGGCTGACGCAGCAGATGGAGATTGTGGAGAACATGGAAAAATCGTCGGGTTGAAACCCGACCCACAAAATCACTCGCGCTACTCTTCGCTGTGGGTGTCCTGCTCCATCATGCGATAACGCGCCAGATCGTAATCCTCGCCCTGCTCGACCAGCGCCAGCGGCAACAGCAGATACTCCTTGTCCCCCATTTGCAGCTTCAGGCTGCGGCTGAACGAAAAAGCGTCCTGCTTCATCAGCAGCCACGCCTCGCCGCTCGCATCGTTCGGGCGGTTGAGATACATGCCGATCTGGATGCCGGAATTGTCAGCCCCGCCCGCATCGAGCAAGGGCACCCCGACGATGCGAGGGCTCAACACCTCGATGCCGATGTGCAGATTGCCTTCACCGTCCCGGCTGAGGCGACGCACGACCCCCGCGCCCCAATGCGAAACGCCGTCCGGCTGGCTGCCCAGCAGGGAGCCGATGCGGACGATGTTCGCGCGTGTCGCAGGCACCACGCTGCGGAATCCGGTGGCGCTGATGTCCTCGACTTCCCACAGTTCGCTCTCTTCCGCGCCGAAACTCAGGCCCACGTCCGAGCGTTCCAGCATCCTGCTGAAACCGTTGGCGACTTTCAGGTTGACCTTGATCTTGCGCCGCGGATTGCGCCGTGTCGGCGGAGGCAGCGTCAGGTTTTGCAGCAGGCGGTGCGCGATGTCGCGCACTTGCTCCAGCTCGTATTTCGCGCCATAAAAATTCAATCCCTCGGGCTGGATGCCCTTGTCCAGGGTTTTCATCATGTCGGCGAGTTGCTGGCGCAGGTCTTCGGCGGCAACGAAACGCAAGGCCGGATGGATGGTGGCCCCGGCAGTGGCGCGCATGGGCGGCGTCGGCTGTGCCAGATCGAAGGCGAACAGTGCGGACCCGTCATAAGCCTTGCTCACGCGCGCGCCCTTGCCCGCTGCCGCGAACAGACGCTCGGCGATGTGCTCCTGCACCGGACTCAAGCTGCCGGCACTGCTGCCATACCACAGCACCAGCACCGCAAACGACTGTGTCACGCTGCCATTGAGACCGGGGTACACCGTGAGCTGCGCATCCAGGCCGTCGTGCGATTCGGCCACTATGTAATAAGCAGCCAGTCGCCTCCATAACGCAGGATCGACCATCGCATAGCGTGCCGCTGCCAGCTTCAGTTCCCCGGTGATCGCCTGAATGCCGCGCGCGCACAACAGGGGAATCTCCGCCTTGATCGCGGTAGCACCTTTCGCCCCGTCGCGATACCGGCTCAACACGTCGAAATGGCACAAATCGCTACGGCTGTAATACTCGTCGAGCAAAGTCCACAGACGGTTTTCCTGGAATTGCGACGATGGCTGCGGCGAAAAATAGTCATGCAGCAGTTTGCGCACATGCGCCTGCGCCGCCTGGTCGTACAGGCGCAACACTGCCCACTGATGATCGAGACGGAAGCCGTCCGCCTGCTCGCGAATCACATCGATCCAGTCGCCGATCTCCTGCAACGCCCTGATCGAGTCCCCTTTCGGAATTTCGTCGAGCATATCCTGCGCGGACTTGAGTTCCGCCAGCGGATGTTCCGATTTCCTGCCAAACAGTCCCAATACCACCCCAGCCTCCTGCCGAATGGACTTTCAATGTCGGAATATAAGCACAGTTTGCATCCGCTGCCTATATGCCAAAAGGCCTATATATCCTCCGCCCACGCCGCCCGCTGTCTGCATCTCCGTCCGTGCCGGCAGCGACCGTGCGGTAATGCCCGCAAAGAATTATCCTCCTCCAACCGGCATTTTCCGGGTTGAACCGCGACACCGGGCAACGTATCCTCGCCCGCCATGCCTTTCCCTCCCGTCGAACTCGCACTGCGCCAACCCAACGGCCTGCTCGCACAGGGCGGCGACCTGTCGCCCGCAACCCTGCTGGAGGCCTATCGCCATGGCATCTTCCCGTGGTACAGCGCGGACGAACCCATTCTGTGGTGGAGCCCGGACCCGCGCATGGTGCTGTTCCCGGCCGAATTCCGCATCTCGCATTCCTTGCGCAAGACCCTGCGCAAACAGGGTTATGCGCTGCGCACCGACAGCGCATTCGAACCTGTCATGCGCGCCTGTGCCGCTCCGCGCACGGGAGGGAACGGCACCTGGATCCAGGAAGAGATGGTGCAGGCGTATTGCGAACTGCATCGTCTGGGCCATGCGCACTCGGTGGAGACCTGGATGGATGATGAACTGGTCGGCGGTCTATACGGCGTGAGAATCGGCGCCATGTTCTACGGCGAATCGATGTTCAGCCGCCGCACGGACGCTTCCAAGATCGCGCTGGCGCACCTCGCCGCGCAGTGGCAACGCTGGCATCCGGCCGGGCTGATAGACTGCCAGATGCATACGCCGCACTTGGCCGCGCTCGGCGCCCGCGAAATTCCGCGTGCTGAATTCGTCGCCCGCGTGCGAGAATTGACGCAACATCCGCCGCTGCCGGATTTCCTGTTCGATCCCGACCTGTTCCGATGAGCCTACTCCACGACATTCCGCTTTCCACGCTCCAGCTCTACCTGACTGCGCCCTACCCGTGCAGTTATCTGGACGGCATGGAAGCACGCTCGCAGGTCGCCACCCCCACCTTTCTCATCAATACCCAGGTGTATTCCGAGTTGGTCCGGCACGGCTTCCGCCGCAGCGGCACCTTCACCTACCGGCCGCGCTGCGATGCCTGCCGCGCCTGCATCCCGGTGCGCGTGGACGCGGGACGCTTCGCGCCTTCGCGCTCGCAGCGCCGCAGCTGGAAACGGCATCGGGGATTACGGGTGGAGATCCTGCCGCTGGCGGACAAGCCGGAATATTTCGCGCTTTATCAACGCTACCAGCAGGCGCGCCACAGCGAGGGCAGGATGGCCGAAGACACGCCCGAGCAGTATCGCAATTTCCTGCTGCAAAGCCATGTGGACAGCATGCTGGTCGAATTCCGCGAAGGCGGCGTGTTGCGCATGGTGAGCGTGATCGATGTGCTGGACGATGGGCTGTCCGCGGTCTATACCTTCTACGACCCGGATGTGCCGGGCGCCAGCTTCGGCACCTTCAATGTGCTGTGGCAGATCGAACTGTGCCGCAAATTGCAGTTGCCCTGGCTCTATCTGGGTTACTGGATCGCGGCCTCGCGCAAGATGGCATACAAGATGCACTTTCAGCCCTTGCAGGCCATGCGCGACGGCGTGTGGACTGCAGCAATGAATGAGGAGGCAGCATGCTGACCCGGCTCGCGGTTTTCGTCGTCGCTTTGATCCTGCTGCCCGTGCTGGCAAACCTGCTGGCCGGCGCAAACCCGGACTGGAGCGCCTTCCCCGCCCTGCCGCGCGCGCCCCTGCTTCTCGCACTGGCCAGCGCGCTGTGCCTGTTGTGGCTGGCCGATACCTGGCAGGCGCGCCGTGGCGGCCAGCGGCTGCTCATCATGCAACGCAGTTATTATCTGGCGCTCGCACTGGCGAGTGCGCTGCTCGGCTGGCTGCTCGCCTATCTCAATCTGTTCGCGGAGAGCTGGCTCATCCCATCCGCGCACGATTTCACGAGCGGGCTGCTGCAAACCCTGCTCTATGCGCTGCTCGCGCCTCTGGTGCTTTTGCTGCGCGCGGCCTTTCTGGCAGAAGCCGGACTGCTCAAAAAAATGAGCGGCCTGCCCGCGCTGCATTTCTGCTCGGCGCACACGGCCGCACACGCGCTGCTCACACTGGCGCTCATCGGTCTGGTCGCGGGCAGCGTCTGGCCCGCCGCTTTCTGGCTGCTGTGGCTCGCGCCCTTGAGCCTGCTCGTCGCGCTGCAATTGCTGTGGCACGAAAGCACGGTGTTCGACGGCCTGACGCACGGCGACTGGGGACGCGCGCTCGGCGGCGCCGCTGCCGGACTGCTCGTCGGCAATCTGCTCGCGCTCGTCTTCACCCAGGGCGGCGGCACGCTGCTCGTGCAACTGCCGCATAGCGCCTTCAGCCAGCTCGGTTACGCGCTGTTCGGCCTGCTCTGCCTGCAACTCGGGGATGTCATCGCCGAATCCTGGCGCGGCAAGTCGCGCGGCGAAGTCTTCAGGCGCAAACCCTTCCCTGTTTCCGTCACTGTCAAAAAATGAATCCTTACGCCCTGCTGCGCCCCGCCCTGTTCTCGCTCGATCCCGAGACCGCGCACGACGCCACCCTGACCAGCCTCAACAGCGCACATTGTCTCGGCCTCACCCGCCTTCTGCCGCAACCCGCGCCCGACCCGCGCACGGTGATGGGGCTAACGTTTCCGAACCCGGTCGGCCTCGCCGCCGGACTGGACAAGAACGGCGACTGCATCAACGGCCTGGCCGCGCTCGGCTTCGGCTTTATCGAGATCGGCACGGTCACCCCGCGCCCGCAACCCGGCAACCCGCGCCCGCGCCTGTTCCGCCTGCCCGCCGCGCAGGCCATCATCAACCGCATGGGCTTCAACAACCACGGCGTGGACGCTCTGGTCGAAAACGTTAAACGCGCACATTACAACGGCATCCTCGGCATCAACATCGGCAAGAATGCGGACACCCCGATCGAGCAGGCGGCGGACGATTACCTCATCAGCCTGCGCAAGGTCTATGCCCACGCCAGCTATGTCACGGTCAACATCTCTTCGCCCAACACCAAGAACCTGCGCCAGTTGCAGGGCGGCGACGAACTGGATGCCCTGCTCGTCCGGCTCAAGGCGGAACAGGAAAAACTAGCGCAGCAGCACGGCAAATACGTGCCGCTGGCGGTGAAGATCGCGCCGGATCTGGATGGCGAGCAGATCAGACAGATCGCCGCCTTGTTGCTCAAGCATCGCATCGACGGCGTCATCGCCACCAACACCACGCTCGCCCGCGCCGGCGTGGAGAACCTGCCGCACGGCAACGAAGCCGGCGGCTTGAGCGGAGCGCCCGTGCGCGAAAGTTCGACTGCGGTCATTCGTGCGCTGGCTGCGGAATTGCAGGGCGCGCTGCCCATCATCGGCGTGGGCGGCATCCTCAAGGGTGCCGATGCGGTGGAAAAGATGCGGGCGGGCGCCGCGCTGGTGCAGCTATACAGCGGACTGATCTATCGCGGCTGGGGTCTGGTCGGGGAATGCGCGGCGGCGGTCAGGGGCAAGTAACTTAGGGGCGCCGTCATACCGGCGCAGGACGGTATCCAGTTGATTAAAGAATCCCCCGAGAAGCAGGACATCACTGGGGTTTTGTCCGCTTCGCGTGTTTTGTTTTCTTGCTGGATTCCGGCCTGCACCGGAATGACGGAACGAAGGCATCAGCGGGATTCAACCGAACAAACTCTCCTGCACCGGCTCGCGCCCCGACTTGACCAACTATTCCAGCGCGAGGCGTGCCGCAGCGGTGATGCCGTGCCGCCTGTCCATCAACACCTGTCCGCAAGTGACCTGCAATGCAGGGGCGATGAAATCGACGGTGTGGTAATCGGTCGGGTCTTTGGACAGGCGTAGGCTATCCGGCTTTCTTGCGCGGCTTCTTCACCGCCGCGACGGGCAACAGGCTGGTGAGTTGCTGGTAGCGCTCGAACAAAAACTCCACGCGCTGCGCGTCGCTGGCGAAGGCGGCCTTGCGGTAGCAGGCGTCCACGGCGCGGTCGAGCGCCTGGTGGGCCTTGACCAGCGCGGGCGGCATCGTGAGCGGGTCGTAGAGGTCGGCCAGCGAGCTTTGCGGGAATTGCGCGCGGGCATCCAGCACGGCTTGGGCGGCGGTTTCGACCAAGTCCCTCGCCCGCGAGCGGGAGAGGGATTTAGGGTGAGGGTCGCCGGAGGAAGCCGCTGCCGTTGCAAGCCCCTCATCCCCGGCCCTTCCCCCGCCTGCGGGGGAAGGGAGATCGGGCCACGGGAAGTTGTTGTAGACGATGCCCGCCGAATAGCGGTAGCGGCTTTCCAATCTTCCACAGGTGTAGCGCACCCACGCCATGTGCATCGTCGAGGTCAGGATGCCGAAGTGGTATAGCGTGGCATGGGGAATGACCTTTACCAGATTGCTGCTCAACGTATCAGGCTGCATGAAACCGATGGGAATGAACCTGCGCCGCTCCGAGGAAACTTCCGGGATCACCAGATAAGGTGCATCGGGTATATTTTCCACATGGAATCGCGTCGGCGTCGCGGCGAGTTTTTGCGTGGGCGCGCTCTTGCTGGCGAGGCGCAGTTCGCGCACCGCTTCGACGCGCTTCATCGCTTCCGGCATCTTGCGCAATTCATCGGGCGGACAGTCGCCCAGCCACAGGCACCAGCGTTCGTAGTTGTTGATGAATTCGTCCGCGCCTATCCAGCGGCGGAACCATTTTGCGGCCTTGGGTTCGTGTGCAAGGAACTCGGCCTTCTCTTCCGGCGTAAACAGGTAATTGCCGCCGTCGATCGGCTTGTTGCCGATGCCGATTTCGGGCACGGCGCAAATCGGGTGCTGGCGGTTGACCAGCACCACATCCGGCGCATCCACCAGATAGGGATTGATGTTCTTCGCGGCGACGGCGTGCGGCTCGCCGCGGATATCCTCGTATTCGTAGATGGTCTTCTTCTCCACGTCGAACGAGGCGAAACCGATGATGACGCAATGTACCGCTGCCATGCCGCGCGCTTCGTTGCTCCACTGGAAGGTGCGGTGGGCGAAGTGGATGCGGATGCCTTGCGCGAGCAGCCAGCCCCACAACACCCCGGCCTGCTCGCCCTGGGTGATGCTGTTGGTGGAGACGAATGCGGCAGATGTCTTTGTAGGAGCACGCCCTGCGTGCGAAACGCTTTCGCGCGCAGGGTGCGCTCCTACAGAAACGGGCGCATCAGTCATATAGCGCGCCGCTTTTACATACCATGCGGCGACGAAATCGAGGAGTCCGCCGCTCTTGATGCCCGCCAACCCGCGACGCGTGTCTTCGCGCTGCGCATCGTCCATGAATTTCGCGCCAACGAACGGCGGATTGCCGAACACATAACTGGCGCGCTCCGCAGGCAGCACGTCGTTCCATTCAATCGTGAGCGCGTTGCCGTTGACGATGTGCGGCGAAGTCTTGAGCGGGATGCGCGCGAAGTACATGCCGAATTCTTCCGACACGCGCACGTTCATCTGGTGGTCCATCAGCCACAGCGCGACCTGTGCGATCTGCGCCGGAAATTCCTCGATCTCGATGCCGAAGAATTGATCCACGTCCACGCTGATCTCCTGATGGATGTCGAGGAAGCGCGAGCCGGGGCCTTCGTGCACGATGCGCAGCACGTCGAGTTCCAGCTTGCGCAGTTCGCGGTAGGCGATCACCAGAAAATTGCCGCAGCCGCAGGCGGGGTCGAAGAAGGTCAGCGTGCGCAGTTTCTTGTGGAACTCGAACAGCTTGTTCTTGTTGTTTTTAACGCGGTTGAATTCTTCCCACAGGCTGTCCAGGAACAGCGGCCCGATCAGCTTGAGGATGTTCTCCTCGGAAGTGTAGTGCGCGCCGATGTTGCGCCGCGCCTTGGCGTCCATGATGCTCTGGAACAGCGCGCCGAAGATGGCGGGCGAAATGGCGCTCCAGTCCAGCGCGCAGCAGTCGAGCAGCGCCTCGCGCATGGCGAAATCGAACGAGGCGATGGGCAGCATTTCCTCGAACAGTTTGCCGTTGACATAGGGAAAGGCGGCGCTCTGTTCGTCGAGCATTTTTGCGCGCTTGTTTTCCGGCGTGTTGAGCACCTGAAATAACTGCGCGAGCTGCGGCCCGAGATCGGAACCGTCGGGCGCGGTGCGCTCCTCGATCCAGGCACGGAATGCGCCGGCGGGCTGGAAGATGCCGGTGTCTTCGGCGAACAGGCAGAACAGCAGGCGCACCAGCAGCACTTCGAGCGGATGACCTTGGTAACCCGATGCCTTGAGCGCGTCGTGCAGCCTGCCCATGCGCTCGGCGGCCTTGACGTTGACCGGGTTCTGCGGCGCGATGGTTTGCGTGCGGTAGCCGGCGATGAAGGCGAAATGCTTGATGCGCTTGTGCAGGTCGGC
>JAVHSB010000090.1:0-4424 GCA_036171955.1 Sideroxydans sp. | reverse complement strand
CATGCGGCCATGCCGATCAGCATGATGATTTTGGCGGTGAGTGCGGCATCCATTGCGTTCCTGAATGCAGTCTGTGCGCCTTCATCTTCATGTTCCGCAATTGCGTGCCCCTTGTCGGAGGCGGCAACCAATAGCGGATTGATTCTGGTCAGCAGCGCCTTGTCTGCCTCATCGTATTTTCCAGCCTTGATCAGTGCCAATGTCGGCAACAAGCCATCACTCACATACCGGTTGCGCAGCGCCTTGAACTCGGCCACCAGGTTTTTCCCTTCAGTGCTGTGTGTATTTTTTTCGAAGTCTGAAAAATATTCATCGAGCTTGTTATTGTTAGCCACAACAGCATCAAAATGGACAGTCACGGGATGGTCGTGCAATCCGGCCACCGCCCCGTTCGGATCGTGCTGGAGCGCGGCCATAACCTCCACCTTGTTTGCTTGCATGGTGAACATGATGCGGTTCACCGTGCGTATCAGCAGCACGCGCCGCTGCACGATATCTTCTGTCTCATTCTGCAAGTTTGAGAACCCGACATAGGCCGCCACAATCACACCGGAACCGACGGCCATGATGCTGCACAGGAGCAGGATCAGTCTTGCCTTGATACTCATGTTTCCGAACATAGCCATCCCCTTTGCATCAAACTTTGAAGCGTCCGATCGTCGTGCCAAGACCGGTCGCGATTTGCTCCATTCTCGCAACGGCGTTAACGGTGCGCTGAACGATGGAGTCGCTTTGCTGCGACAGGGTGGCGATACGCTCGATATTGCGCGCGATCTCCTGCGATGCATCGCGCTGGGTGTTGATCGAGCGCGCGATCTCCTCCAGCCCGTCATTCACGCCACCCACAGACCGGCTGGACTCGATCAGGAGCTGGGTCACCTCTCCCACACGGGTCTGGCTGGTCTGCAAGGCGCTCATGCCCGACTGCACCGTGCGTTCCACCTGCTCGGATTGCGCCCCCAGCGACTGGGTGACCTCGTCGATCTGGCTGGCCGACTGGGCGGATTTCTCCGCGAGCTTGCGCACTTCGTCCGCCACCACCGCGAAGCCGCGTCCCTGCTCGCCCGCGCGCGCGGCTTCGATCGCGGCGTTCAGTGCGAGCAAGTTGGTCTGTTCCGCGATGTCCCTGACCTGCTGGGTCATGCCGGTGATGCTCTGGGTGTTGGTCACGAACTGCCCGACCGACTGCGCGATCTCCTGCACGGCCTTTTGCACATTGTTCAATTCCTGCACCATCTCCTGCAGGCTCTGTTGGCCGTGGCTGGCGCGTTCCAGACTTTCATTCGAAAGCTTCGCCACGCGCTCGGCGCTGTCCGCTACCTGGCTGATGCCGCCGCTCACTTGCGCCACCGCACCGGCGGCAACCGTGGCCGCATCATTCTGGGTATGCACGCTTTCTGCCAGCGTCGCGGCGTCTGCCGCCAGCGCATGTGCAGCCTCCGACACTTGCCGCGCCTGCCCATCGACCTGCGAAACGATCACCTGGAAATTGTTGGCCAGCGCATTGAACGCCTGCACGGTCTGCCCGACTTCATCCTGGCTGCGCACCGTGGCGCGTTTGGCCAGGTCGCCGCTCGCCTGCATGGCAAGCATTGCCTGTTGCAGCTCTTTCGTCGGGCGCGTCACAAATCCGATCAGCCAGCCGATGATGAAATACAGCATCACCTGCACCAGCAACTGGACTCCCCACAGGATCGCATTGGCCTTCTTGATCACGGCAAACTCTTCCGCCATGTCCAGCGTGATGCTGGCCGCGCCGTTGACCGATCCTTCCGGCACGATGTGGCACATCAGGCAATTGGTGCCGCGAAACTCCTTGCGTGCGATGAAGGGGACCACGACGCGCAACGCGCTCTTCCCCGATTGCTGCATCAGCGTGGTCTGTTGCTGTCCGCTCGCCAGCGCCTGGCGGTCCATCTCGTCCTGCGCCTGCTCCGACGGCAGCCCTGGGCCGAATTGCTCGATTACCGGCGTATTGCGCATCACGCGCAATTCCAGCACCTTGTTCGAAGCCCCCATCTTTTGCACGTACAGCTTGCGCTGTTCTGCATCGCTGATGATGCCGTTGAGCATCAGCATGTTGAGGCCGTTCAGCACGCCGTCTGCCGAGACCTCGGCTTTTTGCCGCGCCTCTTCCAGTACCCGCTCCTCGAAAGTGCTCAGGGCCGAGCGTTGCGCCAGCACCATGATCACCAGCAGGATCAGCTGGATCGGGATCTGCAGCTTGCTCTTCAGCGAAAGTTTTCCCCACCATGCATTCATGTTCGTCTCCTTGATTTCCTTGACGTCTTCGTGTGTCAGCTATCGGCCTGCGGGCGGATTTCTTTAATTTGCGCCCGGCGCGGGCGGTGCGGGGGGAGCGTGCGACTCTTCCTGCAAAGCCGCAGGAGAAGCCTCTTGTGCCGGCGCATCCATGCCTACCGCCACACCCGAGACAGAGGCCACGCCGGATGCGCCGAATAGCGCGTCCGGGTCGCCGTTCTCCGCGTCGATCTGCACTGTGCCGCCATCCTGGCGCGCAGCTTCTTCCGCTTTTTTGTTCATCACGATGATGCTGATCCGCCGGTTGATCGGGTTCAGCGGTTGCGCGCTGTCGAACAGCACCGCTGACGACAGGCCGACCACGCGCACGATCTTTTCATCCGCCAGACCGCCCGTAATCAACTCGCGGCGCGAGGCATTCGCGCGGTCTGCCGACAGCTCCCAATTGCTGTAGCGCCCGCCGGCGGTGGCATAGGGCTGCGCATCGGTATGTCCGGAAAGGCTGACCTTGTTCGGCATGTCGTTCAGCATCAGACCGATCTCGCGCAGAATGTCCCGCGTGTAGTCTTCCAGCCGGGCGCTGCCGCTCTTGAACATGGGGCGGTTCTTCTCGTCCACGATCTGGATGCGCAAGCCTTCGGTGGTGAGATCGAGCAGGATCTGACTCTTGAACTGCTGCAATTTCTTGTTGCTCTCGATGGCGGCCTCGATGTTTTTCTTCAGCTGGCGCAGCGCATCGATTTCCTTTTTGGCTTCCAGCCGCAGGAATTCCTGCTGCGCCGCTTTCAGGTTGATGACTTTCTTCTCCGGCGGCAGCTCGCCCGATTTCACCTGACCCTGACTGCGGGTCAGGTCCTGCCCGCCGCCCTTGATGATGCTGGAACTGTCGCCACTGCCGCTGCCGCCCATCAGCGCCACCTTGAGCGGTGTCTTGAAATATTCCGAAATGCCCTGCAAATCGCCCTTGGCTGTCGAACCCAGCAGCCACATCAGCAGGAAGAACGCCATCATCGCCGTCACGAAGTCGGCATAGGCGATCTTCCAGGCGCCGCCGTGATGGCCGCCCGCCACTTTCTTGATGCGCTTGATGACGATGGGGCGCTTGTTCTTGTCTTCTGCCATGATCGCGCGCTCAACGTTTCTGCTTGACGTGCTCTTCCAGTTCGGCAAAGCCGGGGCGTTCGCTCGAGTTCAGCACTTTGCGCCCGAACTCCACCGCCATCGCCGGCGCGTAGCCGTTCAGATTCGCCAGCAATACGACCTTGATCGCCTGGAACATCTTGCTGCCCTCTTCCGCCTTCTGCTCCAGCAGTGCCGCCAGTGGCCCGACAAAACCATAGGCCAGCAGAATGCCGAGGAAGGTTCCGACCAGCGCATGCGCGATCAGCATGCCCAGCTCGGCCGGCGGGATGCCCACCGACTCCATGGTATGCACCACACCCATCACCGCCGCCACGATGCCGAATGCCGGCATCCCGTCCGCCAGCTTGGCGATCACATGCGAAGAGACCAGCGCCTCGTGGTGATGCGTCTCGATCTCGACGTCCATCAGGTTCTCGATCTCCATCGCATTCAGGTTTCCGCTCACCATGATGCGCAGATAGTCGGTGATGAATTCGACCACATGATGGTCGGACAATATCTTGGGATACTTGGAGAAGATCGGACTTTCCTCCGGCTTTTCGACATCCCCTTCGATCGACATCATGCCTTCCTTGCGCACCTTGCCCAGCAGCTCGTACATCAGCGCCATCAGCTCCATGTAGGTTTCCTTGCTGTACTTGGAACCCTTGAGCAGGCTCGGCACATCCTTGAACGTGGCCTTGATCGCTTTCATGTTGTTGCCGACGAAGAACGCACCCAGCGCGCCGCCGCCGATCATCAGCAGCTCCAGCGGCTGCCACAGCGCACCGAGATGCCCGCCGGCCATGGCGAACCCCCCGAACACCGACCCCATAACCACCACATACCCAATGATGACCAGCATGGTTCCACCCCTCACCGATTACGATTCAATTTCGCTTCATGCTAGCAGCGCCCGCTCCGCGCCATCCGCCGAACAGCCCGGCATTTCGGCAACTGTTCCTGCTATACCGGGAACGGGCGTAAAAAAACGCCACTGCTGAAGCTCTTCAGTAGTAGCGGCAGCATTTGGTAAAACT
>JAVHSB010000089.1:0-4467 GCA_036171955.1 Sideroxydans sp. | reverse complement strand
ACCTGTAATTGCCCCTTAGGAGGGGGCGGTTATATCCATTTAACTACGAGGACGCGTTTTATTCGCGAAGAGCGGCGCGCATTCTAACGTAAAATCGCACGCCCGCTGGCATGGCAAGGAGCACGCAATGAAATGGTTGATCCTGTTTGGTCTGGTAACTGCGGCGATGATGCTGGTGAGTCAACTGGCACGTGCGGGAGAGTTGCCTAAGTTGGGCGAGCCGGCGCCGGATTTCGAACTGACAGATCAAAACGGTTCGATGCATCGCTTGAACCAGTATGCGGGCAAGTGGCTGGTGCTTTATTTCTATCCCAAGGACGATACGCCGGGCTGTACGCGAGAAGCCTGTGCCTTTCGCGACGATCTGCACAAGTTGACGGCGATGGGGGCGGCAGTCATCGGTATCAGCGTGGACGACAGCGCGAGCCATGCCGAATTCGCCGAGAAATATCATCTGCCGTTTCCGTTGCTGGCTGACAGGTCGGGAGAGGTGGCGGCGCGTTACGGGGCATTGCTGGATATGGTGCTGTTCAAGGTGGCCAGGCGTTACACCTTCCTGATCGATCCGCAGGGCAGGATCGCCAGGGTTTATTTGAAAGTGGAGACTTCCAGACATTCGACGGAAGTCATCGAGGATTTGAAAGCGTTAATCGCGAAAGGAAAGCAATGAAGTATCCGAATGTGAATATTTTTGCGGCATGGTTCTTCATGCCGCAGACCATTGCGATGGGGTGGGTAGCGGCCGCCGGCCGCATACTGCTTGAAACACTGGGCGTAGCCACGACCGAGGGCGATATTCCGGGGCGCATGGTGGGCGCTTTGCTGCTTTTCCTGGTGGTTTATCTGGTGTGGCACTTCCGGGGAAGTTTGCCGCCGCAAGGCAAGCCGGAAGGCAATGGTTACCGCTTCGGTCACCGGCTGGTCATGGTTGGGAATCTGATGGCGGGCGCACTGTTCGTGTTCCATTTCTTTGCTCCAGCTGTTGAAAATTATAATGCCCATCTGGTGCTGGATAATTTCACCACTGCCTTCGGTTACCTCTGCATGGGATTCTTCGCGGCCGGTTTTTCGTTTATTTATCAGTCGGCGTTGCCGCAAGAAAAGAGCAACTGAATGCCTTATCTCGTCATGGACAAGGCGAGCCTCGCCTTCGGACACGTAGCATTGCTGGATCATGTCGATTTTCAGCTCGACGAGGGCGAGCGCGTCGGCCTCATCGGCCGCAACGGCGGTGGCAAATCGAGCATGCTCAAAGTCCTGGCCGGGGCCGCGCACCTGGATGACGGCACGTTATGGCGGCAACCCGGTGTTCGCATCTGTTACGTGAGCCAGGAACCGGTGCTGGACCCCGGGGCGACGGTATTCGACGAGGTCGCCCGTGGTCTGGGCGAGTTGCAGAAAATCATCAGCGCCTACCATCATCTGTCGCATCAACTCGGTGAGCCGGATGCTGACTATGAAAGACTGCTGGCGGAAATGCAGCCGCTGCAAACCGCGCTTGAAGCGCAGGATGGTTGGGCTGTGCAGGCGCGCATAGAAACCGCCATCCAGCGTCTGGAGCTCGATCCGGAGGCGCGCATCGCCTCCTTGTCGGGCGGCGTGCGCAAGCGCGTGGCGCTCGCGCAGGCGCTGGTGGCCGATCCGGAAGTGCTGATCCTGGACGAACCGACCAACCATCTCGATTTTCCATCCATCGAATGGCTGGAAAATCTGCTCACCGGTTTCCGTGGCAGCGTGTTGCTGGTGACACATGACCGCAAGTTTCTCGACAATGTCGCGACCCGTATCGTCGAACTGGATCGCGGCAAGCTTGCATCCTTTTCCGGTAATTTTGCCGCCTACCAGCGCATCAAGGAGCGCATGCTGGCGGACGAGGCAGTGGTCAACGCCAAGTTCGACAAGGTGCTGGCGCAGGAAGAGGTCTGGATACGGCAGGGCATCAAGGCACGCCGCACGCGCAATGAAGGTCGCGTGCGCCAGCTGGAATCGTTGCGTCTGGAGCGTGCCGCGCGCCGTGAAAAGTTGGGCAAGGTGGAGATGAGTCTGGATGCGGGCGAACGTTCCGGCAAACTGGTGGCGGAACTGACGCATGTCAGCAAATCGTTCGGCGAGCGCAGGATCATCAGCGATTTCTCCTGCCGCATCCAGCGCGGCGACAAGATCGGCCTGCTCGGCCCGAACGGTGCCGGCAAGAGCACGCTGCTGAAGATCATCCTCGGCGAAATGGCGCCGGATAGCGGCGAGGTGAAGTTGGGCACCAAAATATCGGTCGCCTATTTCGACCAGTTGCGCGCGCAACTTGACGACGAGGCGACACTGGCCGACACCATCAGCCAGGGTTCGGACTTCATCGAGATCAATGGTGCAAAGAAGCATGTCATCAGCTATCTAGGTGATTTCCTGTTCGCACCGGAACGCGCGCGTTCGCCGGTGAAGAGCTGCTCGGGTGGTGAGCGCAACCGGCTGTTGCTGGCGCGCCTTTTCACCCAGCCCGCCAACGTGCTGGTGCTGGACGAGCCGACCAATGACCTGGACATCGAGACGCTGGAGCTGCTGGAAGAATTGCTGGCGAACTACGCGGGGACACTGTTCCTGGTCAGCCACGACCGCGCCTTCCTCGACAACGTGGTGACGCAGGTGATCGCGTTCGAGGGCGACGGCCGGCTGATGGAATATGTCGGCGGTTATGAGGACTGGGTGCGGGCGAAGAAGTTCGTGGCCGCACAAAATGTGCCGCTTCCCGTGCCGCCGAAATCCGAATTCAAAACCGCGCCGGTCAGGCCGAAACAGACGACCAAGCTCAATTTCAAGGAACAGAAAGAGCTGGATGAGATGCCGCAGCGCATCGAGGCGCTGGAGCGCGAACAGGAAGAAATCGCTGCGGCACTTGGCACGGGGGCATTGTTCCGCGACAATCCGGCTCACGCTCGGCAGTTGCAGCATCGCGCCGACGAGATAGAGGCGTCGCTGCTGCAATTGATGGCGCGCTGGGAAGCACTGGAGAGCCGTTGAGAGATGCCCGTTTGCGGGCGAGATGCGGGGGCGCGAATGAACCGAAAATTGCACCTACTGGTGTACACGGCATGCGGGCTGTCGCTGTATGCCTGTTCCACCCAGCAACTGATTCAGGTGGCCACCGCCAGCGATCCGAAACAGGCGCTGAAGAGCATGGCCGAACGTCGTGTCGATTCGTACAAATACAATCCGCAACTGGTGCTGGCCGACCTGAAAAAAGTCCGCTCGGAATTCAACCGGCTGATGGGGAATCTGCAAAAGGAGAGCGGGGCACAGTGGGGCACCCGCGAGTCGCGCACGCTGCCCAGCCGTACGCGCTATGTGAAATACACCGAAAACTACAAGAACCGCGTGGTGGTGGATTACGATGCGGGCACCATTCTGATCGAGCATCTGGACGAGGACAAGGTGGCGGACAAGCTGCGCAATGCGGCGGTCGTCGCACTGTTGACGCCGGACGACCCCGGCGCGGTCGATCTGTTCTCCGACAAGGAAATCGTGCTGACCGGTAAACCTTATCTGCAAGAACTGGTGGTGGACCAGAACAATACCGTGCTAATGACGCGCGAAGATGCGGAGCGTTATGCCGACTATCTGGTGACAAGCCAGTTGCAGCGCCGCAGTATCGATGTCGACGGGGTGGGCAAAACCGTCATGTATGTGCAGATGCGCATGGTCAATGCACACCTCGACAAGCGCGCCGTGCAATATGCCACGACCGTGCGCGAGCATTCGGATAACACCAAGGTTAGCCGCAGCCTGATCTTTGCCGTGATCAAGACCGAAAGTTCGTTCAATCCCTACGCGGTGTCCGGCGCACCCGCCTACGGCATGATGCAACTCGTTCCTTCCAGCGGCGGTCGCGAAGCCTATCGCAAAGCCAAAGGGCAGGATGTGATGCCGAGCAAGGAATACCTGTTCGATGCCGGGAATAACATCGAGCTGGGCGCAACATATCTGGGCGTGCTGCTCAACGACAGTCCGTTGCGCGAGATCCGCAACCCGGTGTCGCGCGAGTACTGTGCCATCGCCGCCTACAACACCGGGCCGTCGAATGTGTTTCGGGCGTTCAGCCAGATGAGCGGCAGGTCACGTCAGGACGATGCGCTGGATAAAATCAATTCCATGCGCCCCGACCAGGTCTTTGATGCGCTGCGCAGCAATCTGCCCTATGAGGAAACGCGCGGCTATGTCGTCAAAGTGGTTGAAGCCAAGAAGCGGTATGCCACGATGTAGCGGCATCGGGGTGCGGCGGCTTGTGGGAGAGAATTGTAGGGGGCGCAATTGGTTGCGCGATGATTTGAGAGATCGAATTGTGGGAGCGCAATTTATTGCGCGATGAATTACCAGGGCATGGTTTCCGCAAATTCACCCGGTTCTAGGGATGCGCAAGACGGGCCAGTATTTTCCAAACTAGAAATGAGTCTGAACGAAGGTTTATGAATCCGAGTA
>JAVHSB010000088.1:0-4537 GCA_036171955.1 Sideroxydans sp. | reverse complement strand
ATCCTGGTCGTAGGTGCGGGCCTGGGTGGTACGGGGGCTGCATTCGAAGCCAGATATTGGGGTCAGAACAAAAAGATCGTCATCGCAGAAAAGGCGAACATCATGCGCTCTGGCGCGGTGGCCCAAGGCCTGTATGCGATCAACTGCTACATGGGCACCCGCTTCGGCGAGAACAACCCGGAAGACCACGTGCGTTATGCGCGTATCGACCTGATGGGCATGGTGCGGGAAGACTTGCTGTTCGACATGGCGCGCCACGTGGACTCCACTGTGCACAACTTTGAAGAATGGGGTCTGCCCATCATGCATGACCAGAAAAAAGGATCATTCCTGCGTGAAGGTCGCTGGCAGATCATGATCCACGGCGAATCCTACAAGCCTATCGTTGCTGAAGCAGCCAAGAAGTCGGCGGACAAGGTGTTCAACCGCATCTGCGTGACCCACCTCTTGATGGATGAATCCAAGGAGAACCGTGTCGCCGGTGCCGTGGGCTTCAATGTCCGCACGGGCAACTACCACGTGTTCAAGTCCAGGACCGTTATCTGCGGTGCCGGTGGCGCTTCCAACATCTTCAAGCCGCGCTCTGTCGGCGAAGGTGCGGGCCGCGTCTGGTACGCGCCGTGGTCGTCGGGTTCCGCCTATGGTCTGATGATCGAAGCCGGCGCGAAGATGACGCAAATGGAAAACCGCATCGTTCTGGCTCGATTCAAGGATGGTTACGGCCCGGTCGGTGCCTACTTCCTGCACCTCAAGACCTATACGCAGAATGCCTACGGTGAAGAGTACGAATCCAAGTGGTTCCCGGACCTGCAAAAGATGGTCGGCAAGGAATACCTGGACCCGGAAGTCTCGCACCGTACGCACCGCCCAATTCCAACCTGTTTGCGCAACCATGCGATCATCAACGAGGTGAATGCCGGTCGCGGCCCGATCCACATGGTCACCATGGAAGCCTTCCAAGATCCGCATCTGGAAGAGATCGGCTGGCACAACTTCCTCGGCATGACCGTTGGTCAGGCGGTGCTGTGGGCTGCAACTGACGTTGATCCGAAATACGAAAATCCCGAGCTGACGACTTCCGAGCCATACGTCATGGGTTCGCATGCCACCGGTTGCGGCGCTTGGTGTTCAGGCCCTGAAGACTTGTCCCCTCCCGAGTACTTCTGGGGCTACAACCGCATGACGACCGTTGAAGGCCTGTTCGGTGCGGGTGATGCGGTGGGCGGTACGCCGCACGCCTTCTCGTCGGGTTCCTTCACCGAAGGCCGTCTGGCTGCCAAGGCTGCCTGCAAATATATCGATGACGGCAAGGCGGAAGGCATCCACGTCTCCGACGCCCAAATCGCCCGTCGTCGCGAGCAGATCTACAAGCCCTTGGAAACTTACAGCGTTTACAAGAATGAAGTGGTTGGCGGCAGCGTCAATCCAAACTTCATCAATCCAAGACAGGGGCTTGATCGTCTACAGAAGATGATGGATGAATACTGCGGTGGTTTTGGTGTGAACTACATGACCAACGACAAACTCCTGAACATCGGTCTGAAGAAGATGGCGACGCTGGGAGAAGATCTGGAAAAGGTTGCTGCGTCGGATATCCATGAACTGCTGCGAGCATGGGAGCTGAAGCATCGTTTCCTTACTTCTGAAAGCGTCTTCCAACATACCCTGTTCCGCAAGGAGACACGCTGGCCGGGTTACTATTACCGGGGTGATGTAATGAAGCTGGATGACCAGAACTGGCACGTGCTGACCGTTTCCCGTCGTGATCCAAAAACGGGTGACTACACGATGGAAAAAGCACCGCTCTACCACCTGGTAGGTGATGTAGAAAAGAAGCCGGCAGAAGCGCACTAGGCAAATGCAGGCTTGATTTGCCAGTTTTGTAAAATCAGGCCTGCGACAAAGCACTTGCCATAAATTGTTGGTGTCCTAAAAGAGGACCGGCATATATTATGTTGGTCCTCTTTTTTGTCTATGCATCGAGTTGTGTAAAATTGCCATAGACAAAATTATGAAATACTGTGTGAGTGAGAACGCCATGAACATTCTTGAGAAAACAGATGAAGAGATTTTAGAGTTGGCCAACCCGATGTGGGCCGATCTGATCAAGTACTCCAATGAAGGAAACTACGGTGCTTTCACGCGTAATTTTTCGAGCTCTTTTATTGCGGGGGCCAATGAAGTTGAAATGGGTAAGCAGTTTGCGAGAAGCGACCTTGCAAAAAACCTGTCGGAAGATTATTCGTATCTCGGCACGATACGCCGGGGAGAGTTTGTCACTGTTTTATACAAAGTGATTAACAAGAAAAATAAGAGTGAATGGCTGGGAAGACTGGTGCTGGGTTATGAAAAAGACAAGGTTAGAATCTTTGGCGCCACGCTGTTCTAGGAAATACTTATCGTTATCAGGGTGTCAAAACCATGTCAGATACAATTGAAGACGAGAAATTCGTTGAGCTGAATTACAAGGTCGTCGATAACAAAACCGGCGACACCCTGGTCACCGTGGACTATCCGCTGGGCTATGTCCATGGCGTGAACGACGTGATGTCCGAAGACGTGACCAATGCCCTGTATGGCAAGAAAGTCGGCGACATCATCGATGTACCCATCGACACCAAGCTGCTATACGGCGAGCGTGATGAGTCACTGGTATTCACCGATAGCATAGAGAATGTCCCGGAAGAATATCGCGAGATCGGCATGACCATCACCATGCAGAACGAAAAGGGCGAGCCCAGAGATTTCATCGTCACCCGATTCGACGACAAGACATTGACTATCGACGGCAATAACCCCCTTTGCGGCAGAGAAGTCACCTTCGTGCTCGAAGTACTGTCCATCCGCGATGCCACCGAGGAAGAGATCGAACTGGGCGGCGCGGTCGGCGCCGATCCCGACCTGAACGAGATACTCGAACGGGCAAAATGAACTTTTCGACCGCTTACCTCATTTACCCTCCGAACCGGGCGCTGGAGCGTGCGATTACGGATTCGCTCGGCTTGCTTTGCACCGAGTTGGCCGCAGGGGCCGCTCCGGACACCCGGGTCGCAGTGGCGGATAATTTCCGCTTCACCCGGGGGAACTATGAGCAGCACCGTTACAGCGCCCGTATCTATGAGCCTTTGCGCGAAACGCTGGAAGCAGCCCTGGCGGAAAGCGACGACACGGGGGGTGGGGCCGCAAAGATCAGTCGAACTCAGGAGCCATCGGCCTGGGCCGGAAAACAGAACGATCTCGGCAACATCATTGCCGCATTGGGCCAACAGCGCAGGGATACGACCTTGTTCGAACGGGCCATCCAGTGTTTCAGCAAGGCGCTGGATGTATTCACCCAAGAAAGCGCTCCCCAGCAATGGGCAGCCACCCAATACAACCTGGCCATGGCCAGCCATGCACTCGGCCAGTTGCAGGAAGCCACGGCGCCATTGAAGGTCGCGGTGGATGCCTACACCAATGCCTTGCAGGTCTGGACGCGGGAAAAGTCGCCGGAAGACTGGATGCTCACCCTGCATCAACTGGGCGTCACTTTGCATACCTTCGGCAAACATCTCAAAGGCAACCGCCAGTTCCAGAAGTCCGTGGTCGCCTACAAGAACGCCCTGGCTGCCCTCGACGCGGACAATTACGCTCTGGAGCTGACTGCAACGCATAACAACCGCGCCGTGACCCTGCAACATCTCGGCGAGTCGGAAGAGAATCCCGCTCGCCTGAAAGAAGCGATCAATTCCTACGAGTTGGCATGGACGGTCAGCATGGAACAGCAGTTGCCCATCCATTTGGCAGTCCTCTGCCGGGTGAACAAGGCGACCGCACAGAATGTGCTGGCTCAGTTGACCAATGACAACGTGCTGGCAGAAGAGGTCGCGGATGAGTTCGAAGTCATCTTGGAATGCTTCGCTCACGCGCTACAGCCACTCTGTTTGAAGCATTGCGAGGAACAACTGGAAAAGGCGAAGTCACAACTAAAAGTGCTTAACGGTTAGGGAACCTCTGATTAAGTCCAACATGGCCGCGCACTCGGCTTTGTGGTCATCGCGATTTGCCCGGCAACGCGGCTCATGGCGGACTTGATCAGAGGTTCCTCAGGTTGTCCGGAGAGGAATGAAATCAAACCCTCCCGGAAAGTTTATATTCCACGTCAATGAATGCCCCGGTATCAGCAAGGAAACGGATCGTTCGCGCACCGAACCCGACTTCCGGGCTTGATTCATTTTTATCAATGGATAAAGTCAGTGCCACACCCAACCTTGGAGACAGATTGTGGCTTTTGCAGACATCAGTAATTTTGCCTTTAAGGGGTTCCAGCTGCTTCACGATGATGTCCGTTAAGGCAAACACATCCACCGTTCCGGCAATAGTCTCCGTTGATAACTCCCAGGAACTTATCACGGGTTTATCCAGACCACTGTAGGCGCCGGCAGCATTGACGGAGGTGGGTTCTATCCCAAGCAGGCGCGTAATGTCGTCGGGGTTAAAGTGATAACCCAGCAATGCAAAGTAAGCGCGTCCTTTATTCGATGCCAAGATAGTTTCC
>JAVHSB010000087.1:0-4587 GCA_036171955.1 Sideroxydans sp. | reverse complement strand
CGCAGCCTGATCATCTTCGGCCAGGGCGCGGTGCGGGCGCATCCCTATGTGCTGAAAGAGATGCAGGCGGCGCACGACCAGAATGCGCAACGCGCAGTGCTCAATTTTGACGCGGCTTTCTTCGGCCATATCGGTTTCAGCCTGAGCAATGCGGTGCGCTCGCTGGTGTACGCGCTGTCGGGCGGACGCCTGATCGCGGTCCCGACCGGACAACCGACGCAGCGCTACTACCAGTTGCTCACGCGCTACGGCGCCTCTTTCGCATTTGCCGCCGATGTCGCGATGCTGGCGCTGGGCGGCGCACTCAAGCGCCGCGAAAAACTGTCGGCGCGGCTGGGCGATGTGTTGAGCCAGCTCTATCTCTGTTCCGCCACGCTCAAACGTTTCGAGGACGATGGCCGCCCGCAGGCGGATGAGGCATTGCTGCACTGGGCCCTGCAAGACAGCCTGTTCCGGCTGCAGACGGCATTCGACGGCGTGATCCAGAATTTCCCCAACCGCTTTTTTGCGCTGCTCCTGCGCGCGATCATCTTCCCGCTCGGGCAATGGCGCAGACCGCCGTCTGATGCGCTCGGCCATCGCGTCGCGGCACTGCTGCTGCAACCGGGCGAGCCGCGCGACCGCCTGACTGCCGGCATCTACATCAAGCGCGATGAGGAAGATGCGGTCGGTGCCCTGGAAGCGGCGCTGGCCAGCACCCTGCTGACCGAGCCGCTGCAGGCCAGGTTGGGGGAAGAAATGAAAGCTGGCCGATTGAAGGCGATGGACGAACTCGCGCGCATCGCCGAAGCGCGCGACAAGAACCTGATTACCGCCGAGCAGGCATTGCAGCTGCAGCGTGATTACGCCCTGCGGCGCAAGGTGATCATGGTGAACGACTTCGACCCGCGCCAATTGCAGGCGAACGGATGAGCAGCCTGCGCGACAAGACGGTGTTCATCACCGGCGCCAGTCGTGGCATCGGGCGCGAGATCGCCCTGCGTTGCGCGCGCGACGGTGCCAGAGTCGTGATCACCGGCAAGACGATAGCGCCGCATCCGAAATTGCCGGGCACCATCCACACCGTGGCGGAAGAAGTGGTCGCCGCAGGTGGGCAGGCGCTGGCGATTCAAATGGATGTGCGCGATGAGAATGCCATCGCCTCTGCCGTGGCGCAGGCGGCTGCGCATTTCGGCGGCATCGACGTGTTGGTCAACAACGCCAGCGCGATCAGCCTTACGCCGACCTTGCAGACTCCGGCCAGGCGTCTCGATCTGATGTGGGACGTCAACATGCGCGCCACTTTCCTCGCTGCGCAGGCGTGTGTGCCGCATCTCAAGAATGCGGTGAATCCGCATGTGCTGACGCTGTCGCCGCCGCCGAACCTTGACCCGAAGTGGTTCTCCCCGCATATCGCCTATACCCTGTCCAAATATGGCATGTCCTTGTGCATGCTCGGCATGGCGCATGAATTCGCCGTGGACGGCATCGCCTTCAACTGTCTGTGGCCGCGCACCACCATCGCCACCGCTGCCATCGAGTTCAATTTTCCGCCGCAGATACTGCGCGCTTCGCGCAAACCGGCCATCGTCGCGGATGCCGCACATGCCATCTTGATGCGCGACAGCAACTCATGCAGCGGCAACTTCTTCATCGATGAATTGGTATTGCGCGAAGCCGGGGTGACCGACTTTTCGAACTATGCCGTCGATCCCGGCGTGCCGCCGTTCAAGGATTTATTTCTCGATTGACCAGGGGGTGAAAGATGAGCGATCTTGAAGATGATGTGATCACGCCGCAGCAGGCGGTCTCGCTGCACGGCATGTTTCTGGAGCGCGTCAAGCGCACGCCGGACGCGGAGGCCTATCGCCATTTCGATAACGCGCGCAACGCCTGGGTGTCCTTCACCTGGCGCCAGATGGCGGCTGAAGTGGCGCGCTGGCAGGCGGCATTGGCCAAGGAGAATCTGCCGAAGGGCGAGCGCGTGGCGCTGATGCTGCGCAACTGTCCGCAATGGGTGATGTTCGACCAGGCGGCGATGTCGCTGGGATTGGTCACAGTCCCCCTGTACACCGTGGACCGCGCCGAGAACATCGCCTACATCGTGAACGACTCCGGGGCGAGGGTGCTGTTGTTCGAGACCTCAGAACAGTGGCAGGAATTGTCTGGCGTGCGCGAGAAGATGGCATGCGTGCAGCGTTTCGTCGCGCTGGACAGGATTGCCGAAGTCGAGCCGCGCCTCGTTGCGGCCGCCGACTATCTGCCGCCCGGGGCGGCCGCGCAGGCGGCGGTTGCGGCGCACACCGATGAACTGGCGAGCATCATCTACACCTCGGGCACCACCGGAAAACCCAAAGGTGTGATGTTGAGCCACGGCAACATGTTGAGCAACGCCTACGCCGCGCTCGGCACCTTCGTCGTCTATCCGACGGATCTGATGCTCTCTTTCCTGCCGCTGTCGCACACCTTTGAACGCACGGTCGGTTATTACCTGTCGATCATGACCGGCGCGACGGTGGCTTATGCGCGCTCCATTCCGCTGTTGTCGGAAGATCTGCTGAACATCCGGCCGACCATCCTGGTCTCGGTGCCGCGCATCTATGAACGCATCTACACGGCGATCAGCGCCAAGCTGGAAGAAGGCCCGCCGCTGCGCAAGAAACTGTTCCAGCTGGCGGTGAATGTCGGTTGGGATCGTTTCCTGTACCAGCAGAAACGCGGTGCATGGAAGCTCTCGTTCCTGTTGTGGCCGCTGCTGCAAAAGCTGGTGGCGCAGAAAATCCTCGACCGCCTCGGCGGGCGTCTGCGCACGGCGGTCACCGGCGGTGCCGCGCTGGATGGGGACATTTCGCGCATGTTCGTCGGCCTCGGCCTGCCGGTGGTGCAGGGCTACGGCCTGACCGAGACCAGCCCCATCGTCACCGGCAACAAGCTGGAAAACAATTTTCCCGACAGCGTCGGCCAGCCGATCCGCGGGGTGCAGGTGAAGCTGGGCGCGCAGAACGCGCTGCTGGTAAAGGGCCCGAACGTGATGATGGGCTACTGGAACAATCCCGAGGCGACCCGCGCCATGATCGATGCGGACGGGTGGCTTAACACTGGCGACATCGCGCGCATCTCCGAGACCGGCCACGTCTATATCACCGGACGCCTGAAGGAAATCATCGTGCTGGCCAACGGCGAAAAATTGCCGCCGGCCGATCTGGAAGCCGCCATCCTGCACGACCCGCTGATCGACCAGGTGATGATCTATGGCGAAGGCAAGCCCTATCTGGTTGCGCTGGCCGTGCTCAATCCCATCGTGTGGCCGGATATCGCGGCCAAGGTCGGTGTGCTGCCCGACCTGCCGGAGTCGCTCACCGACAGCAAGGTGGAAGCCAAGGTCTTGCGCCGCATCGCCCGCAACCTCGCCAGCTTTCCGGGTTACGCCAAGGTCAATCGCGTGCTGCTGCTGACCGAACCGTGGAACATCGACAACGGCTTGCTCACCCCGAAATTGAGCCTGAAGCGCAACAAGATGGTGGAGAAATTCGCCGCCGAGATCGATCGTCTGTACGAGGGGCATTAGACATGAACGGAACAGTCACCACCTTGCCCGATCGCCAGCCGACGCTGCGCGTCGCCGCGATGCCCTCGGATGCCAATTACACCGGCGACATCTTCGGCGGCTGGCTGATGGGGCAGGTCGATATCGCGGGCAGCATCCCCGCCGTGCATCGCGCCAGGGGTCGCGTCGCCACCATCGCGGTCAATTCATTCGTTTTCAAGCAGCCGATCTTCGTCGGCGACATCGTGAGTTTCTATACGCAGATCGTCAAAGTCGGACGTACTTCAATCACGGTGGAAGTGGAGGTTTTCGTCCAGCGCAATCCGGAGAATCCGACTTGCCTGAAAGTGACCGATGCGATGCTGACTTATGTGGCCGTCGGCGAGGATCGCCGGCCGCGGCCGGTGCCTGAAGCAGAAAAATGAAAATGATCAGCCACAGGGAACGCAGAGTGCACAGAAAGTGATGCGCGCTTTTCCCCTGTGGTCTATATGTACGCTTTGGAAAATAGAATGAGGGGTTGATATGAATACACTCCATGTCAGGAAAGTTGCGGTTCTGGGTGCGGGTGTGATGGGCGCGCAAATCGCAGCGCACCTGGTCAATGCCAACGTCGAGACGCTGTTGTTCGAGCTGCCCGCGAAAGAGGGCGACCCGAATGGCAATGTTAAAAAGGCATTGGACGGGCTGAAGAAGCTCGATCCCGCGCCTATCGCCAGCCCCGCCAAGATCGGCTGCATCCAGCCCGCCAACTACGAACAGCACCTCGACAAGCTGCGCGAGTGCGACCTCATCATCGAGGCCATCGCGGAACGCATCGACTGGAAGTCCGACCTGTATCGCAAGGTCGCGCCGTTCGTGAATGCGAACGCGATCTTCGCCACCAATACCTCGGGTCTTTCCATCAACACGCTGGCCGCAGCTTTTCCCGAGCAACTGCGCCACCGTTTCTGCGGCGTGCATTTCTTCAACCCGCCGCGCTACATGCATCTGGTCGAACTCATCCCGTGTGCGGGCACCGAACCGCAACTGCTCGACGAACTGGAATCCTTCCTCGTCTC
>JAVHSB010000086.1:0-4637 GCA_036171955.1 Sideroxydans sp. | reverse complement strand
GTGCGCGGACTCGCGCTGCCGGCCGCCACCTCTTTCAGCACCCCGCTCGGCGAAATCAAACTGGATGTCGACACAATGCGCGAACTGTCCGGCCTGCCGCAAATCGTGGTGAGCGACGCGGTACACGCGCAGGAACACTCGCTCGAAGTTCAGTTGCCGTTCCTGCAAAGCGTACTGACGGATTTCAGCCTGCTGCCCCTGGCCGTGGGCGACGCCACTGCGGCGGAAGTCGCCGACGTGCTTGACAGAGTCTGGGGCGGCGCGGAGACCCTGATTGTGATCAGTTCGGACCTGTCGCATTATTTGCCCGCGGAAGTGGCGCAGCAGATCGACCGCGCGACGGCGGACACCATCCTGCAACTGCACGCGATCCCTTCGCACCAGCAGGCTTGCGGCGCGACTCCGATCAATGGATTGCTGCTGGCGGCGCGGCGTCACCATCTGACGCCGCACCTGCTCGACCTGCGCAACTCCGGCGACACCGCTGGCCCGCATGACAGCGTGGTCGGCTACGCCGCTTTTGCCTTCACCGAGGAGAGCGATCATGTCCATTGACGGCAACACCCTGCTGCAACTGGCACGCGCCGCGATCACCCAGCGGCTGGGCATGGCAGCCGTGTTGCCCGCGCGCGCCGACTGGCTGGAAAAGACCGGCGCGTGTTTCGTGACCCTGAAGTCGCACGGCCAACTGCGCGGCTGCATCGGCTCGCTCGAGGCGCGCCAGGCCCTGTACGACGACGTGGTGCACAACGCCGTGGCCGCGGCCGTGCGCGACCCGCGCTTTCCCCAGCTCGCCGCATCCGAACTGGACGAAGTTGACATCGAGGTTTCGCTGCTTTCCGCCCCGACTCCCATCGACTGCTTCGACGAAGCGGACGCGCTGGCGCAACTGCGCCCCGGCACGGACGGCATCATCCTCGAATACGGCCCGCACCGCGCCACTTTCCTGCCGCAAGTATGGGAAGACCTGACGCAGCCGCAGCGCTTCCTCTCCCACTTGAAGCGCAAGGCCGGCCTGCCGGAAGATTTCTGGTCGGACGACATCCGTCTGTCGCGCTACACCGTGCAGAAATTCAGGGAGGGCCATTGAGATGGACGAGCCGATCGGCATCGCGGAACGCTATCCGGCACGCTGGTGGCACAAGCTGGACGACGGTCGCATCCAGTGCGACCTGTGCCCGCGCGACTGCAAACTGAACGAGGGGCAGCGCGGCGCCTGTTTCGTGCGCGGCCGCATCAACGACGAGATGGTGCTGACCACCTACGGCCGCAGTTCCGGTTTTTGCGTTGATCCGATCGAAAAGAAACCGCTCAACCATTTCTATCCCGGCAGCAGCATCCTGTCGTTCGGCACTGCGGGCTGCAACCTCGCCTGCAAGTTCTGCCAGAACTGGGACATCTCCAAATCGCGCAGTTTCGACCGGCTGGCGGATCAGGCCTCGCCGCAGGCAATCGCGCAGAGTGCGCTCGATCTCGGCTGCAAGAGCGTGGCGTTCACCTACAACGACCCGGTGATCTTCGCCGAATACGCGATGGATGTGGCCGACGCCTGCCACGATGCCGGCGTGAAGACAGTGGCGGTGACCGCGGGTTACATCCATGAAGTTCCACGCCGCGAGTTCTTTGCCCGCATGGATGCGGCCAACGTGGACCTGAAAGCCTTCACCGACGAGTTCTATTTCAAACAGACCGGCGCGCATCTGCAGCCGATCCTGGAGACCCTGCAATATCTGTGCACGGAAACGAAGGTGTGGATTGAACTGACTACGCTGCTGATTCCCGGGCTCAACGATAGCGCCCACGAAATCGGCAAGATGTGCGAATGGATCGCGCGGGAACTGGGGCAGGATGTGCCGCTGCATTTCACCGCGTTCCATCCCGATTACAAGATGACCGGGATCCCTGCCACCCCATCAGCCAAACTGGGCGAGGCCAGGCAGATCGCGTTTGCCGCAGGTTTGCACCACGTCTATACCGGCAATGTGCATGACCTCGACGGCGGCACGACGTATTGCGCCAACTGCCATCGCCCCCTGATCGTGCGCGACTGGCATCTCATCCGGAGTTACGAGGTGACGGAAGCCGGCACATGCCCGCATTGCGGTGCCACACTGGCGGGACATTTTGGCAAGTTCGAACAGCCGTTCGGTCGGCAGCGCATCCCGCTGGTCCTGTCCGTAAAGTGAGTTCAAGAAAGCGCCGATTACACAGCAGTCAGCCTTTCAGGCGACAACTTCTCCAGTAGCAGGAATCATCACTTAGGCGAAGTGGGGTTGCGGAAGCCCGACTGATCGGGCGATTTCAGGATTAACCGTGCAATCCTGAGATTGCGCAGGAGTCAGGCCGCGATCGGATGCTGCAAATGCCAGTCAACCAGATGCTCCTGCAAACGCTCGGAGGTGGTGCGCAAATTCTGCACAGCGCAAAGCAGCTCGCCTTCCGAACTGTACCGCCCCTGTTCTTTCATCAGCACGGCATGGCTCGTCTGCGCATGGAAGTCCGCGCATTGCAGGCAAGCATCCCCACCTGCATGCGGGGCAGCCACATCCCGCAAGTGTTTGCCCAGCGGACAGTCCTTGTGACAGGTTCCAGCGAGCCGCGGCTTTTCCGCTGACTCACCCAGCAGGAAACGTTCCACATGATCATGCAGGTCGATCATGGATTGCATGGTCCGGATGCAGTCCAGCGGTCTGGCGAGTGGATATCGGTCGGCGGATACGGAATTTGAAACGGGCATGGCAATCTCCAAAATTATTGCTCTGGATTCTGTCGCCACTCCATCTCCTCCGCAATAGACCAAACGGCATAGACCACGGCCTATACCATGGCCTATACCTGCTGCCATTGCGCTTCAATCAAGCACACGGACTGCGGCAAATCCCCCGCCCGGTGTGCGGAAATTGGTGGTCTGCCCCTGATAGAGGCGGGCCGCGGCCAGCTGCAACTGGCCGGCATAGACATAGCAGCGCACATCATATTTGAGCGATTGCGCCGCACCGTCCGGCAGACAGACCACGCGTTCGCCCGGCGGCTGCAAGCGCTGCGCAACATAACCGCCCTGCATGATCTCCCCGAAAACGCGCCGGGTCAGCTTGTCGCCGCGATAAGCACCCTTGCTGCCATAACCGGACTCCGGCTTGAAGAACCACGCCTTGCGCTCCGTCCACCACTGTTCCGCTGCATCTGCGGATACCAGCCGGGTTTGCGGGATGCCGCGCAGCAAGGCGTCCATGGCAGTCTGCGGCACGCCTGCGGCACGCAATCCGGCCGCATCGCTCCAGCGCGCCAGGTTGCGCTTGTCGGCATACCGTGCGTAATGCGCCGGGTTGGGTGTCAGCACCACTTCCTTCTGCTCCCATGCAGTGCGGAGATGCGCATGGTTTAGCAGTTCGAAATCGGTCAGCCGGTTGTAGATCAGATCGACGCGGATGTCATTGCAATACAGGCCGTCTTCCCGCGCGGCCAGTGCGTCCGGATCGACGATGAACACGACATATCCCGCGCGCTCGAACTGGCGTTGCGCCAGCAGGAATTCGGGATAGAGATATTGCGCTTCGGGCTGCTCGTCCACGATGGCGATGGTCTTGAATGGTGCATCGCCGCGCGCCAACTGCCACTCGTTGCGGAACATGGCGATGAATGCCTGTTCCAGTTGTGCGACCGCCACGGGCGTGCCGGGCAGGTCCGCCTCGCGCTGGCTCTCGACCAGCAGCGCATTGAGGAATCCGCCGCCGGCGTTGGTGTTGATCTCGATCAGATGCGCGCCGTCGCTGTTGAGATGGAAGTCGTAACCGTAGAACACGCCGCGCGCCGCACCGGGCTCCGGCGCACCGGCCACCTCGCCCACGGCCGCGATCACCTCGCGCATCTGCTGCAATTGTGCCGCGCTGACAAACACCGGCGCCGGTGCGAACAGATGCGGACAGCGTTCCAGCACCAGCGCCAGCCATTCATCTCCCTGCGCCTGCATCGACTGCTGCAATGCCGCCCCGAGGGACGCTCCATCGATGCATTGCCGATTCAGACCTGAGACGACATCTCCCGTGCCAGGGGCAATCGCACCGCCCGCATCAACCACCCAGCAGCTCCTTCTTCAGCGATTCCTGGGCCGGCTTGCCGCCCAGCCATATTTTCAGCAAGGCACGGTTGAACGCAGCCCCCGGAATGGTTCCGCTGACAACGCCGTTCATGCCGATCTGCGTGCCGCTGGCGGGAAGGTAATCGAGCGTGATGACATCACCCTGCTTTGCCTCTTTGATCGCATCGAAAATCTGCGCCATCTGCTTGAGTTCGGCATCCAGCGCACTCAACTCGGCGGGCGTGTGGTTCGCCTCGATCGCCTCGCTGAACGCGCCATACAGCTTCCTGCTGCCCAGATCGCGCAGCATGTGCAGCGCCACGCGGTGCTCGCGCCCATCGGCGATGACCGCATCCGCGGAACTCCGTTTCTGCGGCAGATAGAGCGCCCCCACATAAACCTTGAAGAACCACTTGGCGCGAATGCCCGCGCCATTCAGCACCAGCGGCTGCGCGCCGACTTGCGCCGTGTCGGCCAGCTTCACGCCGCCCACCTCCAGCGCACTCGCGTTCCAGCTCAATAGCACACAGCAAAATGCCAATAATAGTTTTCTCATTTT
>JAVHSB010000085.1:0-4658 GCA_036171955.1 Sideroxydans sp. | reverse complement strand
TTGCGGATGCGCAATTCGACTGCGTCGTGCTGCACCTCATCACGGCAGTCGTGCCGGAACCGCAGCGTTGCCTGGCGGAAGCGGCGCGCGTGCTGCGACCCGGTGGCACGATCCTGCTGTTCGACAAGTTCCTGCAGCCGGGGCAGGTCGCGCCGCTGCGCCGGATGTTCAACGTGATCACCCGGCGCATGGCAACGCGCATGGATGTGGTGTTCGAGGAAGTGCTGGAGGCCGCGCCGCAACTGCAAGTTGTGAGCGACACACCGGCACTGGGCGGCGGCTGGTTCCGCCACATCCGCCTGCTCAAATCAGGCGGGTAGCAAGCTGTTCCAGCGGGGCGACGAACAGGATGAGCGCCAGCTGGCAGATGAGGAAGAGCACGAGGATGGAAAGGTCGAACTGCCCCAACTGCGGTATCACGCGGCGCAGCGGTTGCACGAAAGGCCGGTTGACCGCCGCCAGCAGGGGAGCGACCGCTGTGCGCGGGTTGACCCAGGACAGCACCGCTTCGATCAGCAGGCTTGCAATCAACAGGTACAGGCTGAATTTGAGCAGCTTGACCGCCGTCCACGCCAGCAAGCCCGCCAGCGGAAAATTCGCATAGGCATAGCCCTGCAAGCCCAGGAATGCCGCGAGATAGACAAACTCCACCGCGAATGCCAGCAGCAGACTTGCGCTATCCAGACCCCAGGCCGCCGGTATCCTGCGGCGCGCGCGCAACACCAGAAAATCGGTGATCGCGAGGACGAATTCGCCCAGCGGATTGCGCATCGGCACGCGCAGCCACACGGCATGGAAACGGAACAGCAGGATCGCCGCGAAAGGCTGCAGCAGCGCATCAAGCAGGAACAGCATCGCCTCGTTCAGCATCACGCGTCTTTCCCGAGCGCGTCGCCCAGTTCTTGCGACCGCAGCGCCGCAGCATGTACGGCTTCGATGATATGTTGCCGCACCCGGTTCGCCTCCATGCTCAACAAGGCGCGTTCGGTCGTGCCGTTCTTCGACGTGACGCGCGCGCGCAGGATCGCCACATCCTCCTGACTGGCATCGGCCAGCTGGGCCGCGCCGATGAAGGTATCGAGCACCAACTGGCGCGCCTGCAACTCGTCCAGATCGAGTTCGCGCGCCGCCTGTTGCATGGCCTCGATGAAATAGAACACGTAAGCCGGGCCGCTGCCCGAAATCGCGGTAACGCCATCCAGTTGCGATTCCTGTTCCACCCACAGGGTGCTTCCCACCGCATCCAGGATGGATTCGGCCTGCTCACGCTCCTTCTCCCGTACTTGCGGCAAGGCATACAACCCGGTCACGCCATGCCGGATCAGGGCCGGCGTGTTCGGCATGGCGCGCACCACCTTGTGCGTGCCGAGCCAGCGCGCGATGTCGTGCGCCCGGATCCCGGCCGCGATCGAGATCACCAGTTGGCCGGTAAGCAAGGGAGCCAGATCCGCGCAGACCCCGCGCAGATGTTGCGGTTTCACCGCCAGCAGCACGATCTCGCAATACGACACGGCATCGCTCAAATCCGTGGTCGCGCGCACCATGAAATTTTCATGAATCGCCGCACAGCGTTCGTCGTCCAGTTCGACCACACGAATCTTGGACGGCGCATAGCCGCGCTTGACCATGCCGCCGACCAGCGCCTTGGCCATATTGCCACCCCCGACAAAACAAATATTCATACATCCTCCCGACTGCGTGACCCAAAAACAGAAGTGCCGATGCGCACGATAGTCGCACCTTCCGCGATTGCCGCCGCAAAATCATGCGACATACCCATCGATAGCGTATCCAGCTGCAGGCCGTGCCGGTTCAGTTCGGCCAGCATTGCGCGCATCTGCGCGAACGGCGCGCGCTGCGCGGCCTCGCCGGTGGCGGGCGCCGGGATCGCCATCAGGCCGCGCAGGCGGATCTGCGGCAATTGCGCCACCGCCTGCGCCAACGCCAACACCTCGTCCGGTGCAACGCCGCTCTTGCTCGGCTCGCCGCTGACGTTGACCTGCAAGCACAGGTTAAGCGGCGGCAATTGCGGCGGGCGCTGCGCGGACAGGCGCTGCGCGATCTTCAAACGCTCCACGCTGTGCACCCAGGCAAAGTTCTCGGCGATGGGCCGCGTCTTGTTGCTCTGGATGGGGCCGATAAAATGCCACTCCAGCGGTAGCTCGCGCAAGACCCCGATCTTGTCCAGCGCCTCCTGCAGATAGTTTTCGCCGAAAGCCGTTTGTCCGCCCTGCCAGGCGGTGCGCACAGCATCCGCCGGGAATGTCTTGCTGACCGCCAGCAGAAGGACCGAGTCCGCGCTGCGCCCGGCTGCGCGCGCCGCCGCCGCGATCGCCCGCTGCACGGCTTGCAAGTTGGAAAGGATTGCAGTCATAATCCGGCGGCCTGCACGGTTTTGGCGGTTGTTTAACGACTGGGGAATTATATATGGATATTACCGAGCTGCTCGCCTTCGGCGTGAAGAACCAAGCCTCCGACCTGCACCTTTCCGCCGGACTGCCGCCGATGATCCGCGTGCATGGCGACATGCGCCGCATCAACCTGCCGCCGATGGAACACAAGGAAGTCCACGCCATGGTGTACGACATCATGAACGACGGGCAGCGCAAGCATTACGAAGAGAACAAGGAAGTCGATTTCTCGTTTGAAGTACCGAATCTGGCGCGCTTCCGCGTCAATGCCTTCATCCAGCAACGCGGCGCGGGCGCGGTCATGCGCACCATTCCGTCCAAGATACTCTCGCTGGAAGACCTCAAGGCTCCCAAGATTTTCGAGGCTATTTCAGAGTATCCGCGCGGCATGGTGTTGGTGACCGGCCCCACCGGTTCCGGCAAATCCACCACGCTGGCGGCGATGGTCAACCATATCAACGAGAAAGAGATGGGGCACATCCTGACCGTGGAAGACCCGATCGAATTCGTGCACGAATCCAAGAAGTGCCTGATCAACCAGCGCGAAGTCGGCCCGCACACGCTGTCGTTCAATAACGCCCTGCGTTCGGCACTGCGCGAAGACCCGGATGTGATCCTGGTGGGCGAAATGCGCGACCTGGAAACCATCCGCCTGGCGATGACTGCAGCCGAGACCGGCCACCTGGTGTTCGGCACCCTGCACACCAGCTCGGCCGCCAAGACCATCGACCGCATCATCGACGTGTTCCCCGCCGACGAAAAGGAAATGGTGCGCGCGATGCTGTCCGAGAGCTTGCGCGCGGTGATCTCGCAGACCCTGCTCAAGACCAAGGACGGCACGGGGCGCGCTGCGGCGCACGAGATCATGCTGTGCACCCCGGCCATCCGCAACCTGATCCGCGAAGCGAAAGTGCCGCAAATGTATTCCGCCATCCAGACCGGCGGCAACATCGGGATGCAGACGCTGGACCAGTGCCTGACCGAAATGGTCAAGCGCGGCATCGTGGCTTCGAGCGAGGCGCGCGGCAAGGCCGCCAACAAGGACCTGTTCCCGGGCTGATGAGAAAGCGGCTGCGCTCGCGACGCTTTCTTGCATGTTCCCGGAATAACCTACAGGAGTAAAAAATGGAAAGAAGCCAGGCTACCGAACTCGTGCACAACCTGTTGCGCGGCATGATCTCGCAAAAAGCGTCCGACCTGTTCGTGACGGCCAACTTCCCGCCCGCGTTCAAGGTGGACGGCAAGATGACCCCGGTATCGAACCAGACGCTGACCGCCCAGCACACGCAGGAACTGGCGCGCAGCATCATGAACGACCGCCAGGCCGCGGAATTCGAAGCCACCCACGAGTGCAACTTCGCCATCAGCCCGCCCAGCATCGGACGCTTCCGCGTCAATGTTTTCATGCAGCAACAGAAGGTCGGCATGGTGCTGCGCACCATCACCACCAAAATCCCCAGTTTCGAGGACTTGAACCTGCCGCCGATCCTGAAAGAGATCGTGATGACCAAGCGCGGTCTGGTGATCCTGGTCGGCGGCACCGGCTCCGGCAAATCGACCACACTGGCGGCCATGATCGGCCACCGCAACCACAACAGCTACGGCCACATCATCACCATCGAGGATCCGGTCGAGTATGTGCACGAGCATGACAAGTGCATCATCACCCACCGCGAGGTCGGCGTGGATACCGACAACTGGCAGAACGCGCTGAAGAACACCCTGCGCCAGGCGCCGGACGTGATCCTGATCGGCGAGATCCGCGACCGCGAGACTATGGAATATGCGGTCGCCTTCGCCGAGACCGGCCACCTGTGCATGGCCACGCTGCACGCCAACAGCGCCAACCAGGCGCTCGACCGCATCATCAACTTCTTCCCGGAAGAGCGGCGCGAGCAACTGCTGATGGACCTGTCGCTCAACATCAAGTCGCTCATTTCGCAACGCCTGATTCCTAAAAAGGACGCCAAGGGCCGGGCCGCCGCGTTCGAGGTGCTGCTCAATTCGCCGCTGATCTCGGACCTAATCTTCAAGGGGCAGGTGCACGAGATCAAGGAAGTCATGGCGAAGTCGCGCGAGCTGGGGATGCAGACTTTCGACCAGGCCTTGTTCGATCTGCACGAAAGCGGCGCGATCAGCTACGAGGAAGCGCTGAAGAACGCCGACTCGGTCAACGATCTGCGCCTGAAGATCAAGCTCGAAGGCCAGGCCACCAAAGACCGCGACGTGATGAGCGGCACCGAAGGC
>JAVHSB010000084.1:0-4681 GCA_036171955.1 Sideroxydans sp. | reverse complement strand
GCAAGAACGTGCACCTCTCCGGCGGCGTCGGCATCGGCGGCGTGCTGGAACCGGTGCAGGCGAATCCCACCATCATCGAAGACAATTGCTTCATCGGCGCGCGCTCCGAGATCGTCGAGGGCGTGATCGTGGAAGAAGGCGCGGTCATCTCGATGGGCGTTTTCATCGGCCAGAGCACCAAGATCCTCGACCGCGAGACCGGCGAAGTCTCCTATGGCCGGATCCCGGCAGGCTCGGTCGTCGTTTCCGGCAGCATGCCTTCCAAGGATGGCAAGTACAGCCTGTACTGCGCCGTGATCGTGAAGAAGGTCGATGCCAAGACGCTCGGCAAGGTCGGCATCAACGAATTGTTGCGCGGAATCTGAAATCAGGATTCGGGATACAGGATACAGCCGCCCTCCCTGAATCCTGTCTCCTGTCTCCTGCATCCTGAAACGAGGTGACCAAATGATCGTGACTCCGCTGTTGAAACTTGCCGCCGACAAGCTCGCCTCCGACCTGTTCTTCTCGGTCGGCGCACCGATCCACATCAAGATCAACGGCGTGGTGATGCCGGTCAACCAGCAGATCCTGACCGCAGAGCAGGTCAAGCAGATCGCTTACGAGCTGATGAAGCCGGCACAAATCGAGGACTTCGAAATGCACATGGAGATGAACTTCTCCTACCGCATGCCCGAGATCGGCAATTTCCGGGTCAACGTTTTCCGCCAGCGCGGCAGCATTGCCGTCGTCGTCCGCTATGTACGCGGCCAGGTCCTCGACATCGAATCGCTCAACCTGCCTGCGGTGCTGAAGGGCCTGATCCGCGAAAAGCGCGGCCTGGTATTGATGGTCGGCGCCACCGGTTCCGGCAAATCGACCACGCTCGCCTCCATGATCCAGCATCGCAACAGCAGCAGCACCGGCCACATCCTGACCATCGAGGACCCGATCGAATACCTGATCCATCATGACAAATGCATCGTGAACCAGCGCGAGATCGGCGCCGACACCGAAGATTACGGCGCGGCGCTGGTCAGCGCGATGCGCGAAGCGCCGGACGTGCTGATGATCGGCGAGATCCGCGACCGCGACACGCTCAAGCATGCGCTCATCTTCGCCCAGACCGGCCATCTCTGCCTCTCCACGCTGCACGCCAACAACAGCTACCACGCGCTCAACCGCATCGTGAATTTCTTCCCCTACGATGCGCGGCAGAGCGTGCTGTCCGACCTGGCGATGTGTCTGCGCGCCGTCATTTCGCAACGCCTGGTGCGCAATGTGCAGGGCAAACAGGTCCCGGCGGTGGAAGTACTGCTCAACTCCGCCCTGATCGCCGACCTGATCAAGAACGATCAGATCGATAAGATCCGCGAAGCGATCGAACAGAGCGTGTCGCAAGGTTCGCAGACTTTCGAGCAGGCGCTGTACAAACTGTACAAGGCGGGCGAGATCACCAAGGAGGAAGCCCTGCTCAATGCGGACTCCGCCAGCAACCTGTCTTCCCTCATCGATTTCTCGCAGACCAGCAAACATCCGGCGATGACTCCGGAGCAGGCCGCGCCCGCGACACCGGCAGCGAATTTCGACGGCATCAAACTCAATATCGGACCATCGGAATCTGCCCGATGAAGCTGAAACTGTATGGCATCCCGAACTGCGATACCGTGAAAAAAGCGCGCGCCGCACTGGCCGCGCGCCGCATCGACTATGAATTCCACGACTACAAAAAACAGCCCCTCGGCGAAAACACGCTCAAGCGCTGGCTGCAACAGATCGGCTGGCAAAGACTGCTGAAAAAGACCGGCCCGACCTGGGGCAAGCTGCCGCAGGAAGTGAAAGATTCGATCAGGGATGACGGCTCCGCCCTTGCCCTGATGCTGCAATCCCCGAATGTCATCAAACGCCCGGTACTGGAAAAGAACGGCAAAGTACTGGCGACCGGCTTCGACCCGGCAACCTATCAGGAACTGGAACCATGAGCACCCCGCTGGACCTCGCGCAACAACTCATCGCCCGCAAATCACTGACCCCGATGGATGACGGCTGTCTCGACATCATCGGCGCGCGCCTCGCGCCGCTCGATTTCAATCTGGAGAAGATGCGCCACAGCGAAGTGGACAACCTGTGGGCGCGGCGCGGGGATGCATCCCCCGTGGTCTGTTTCGCCGGGCATACCGATGTAGTGCCGACCGGCCCGGTGAACCAGTGGGACAGCGACCCGTTCACACCCACGGTGCGCGACGGCATGCTGTACGGGCGCGGCGCGGCCGACATGAAAGGCTCCATCGCCGCCTTTGTCACTGCCTGCGAAAAGTTCGTCGCCGAATTTCCGCAGCACAAAGGCAGCATCGCCCTGCTGCTCACTTCCGACGAGGAAGGCGTTGCGACAGAGGGCACGGTGCGCGTGGTGGAAGCCCTGCGGGAGCGCGATGAACGGCTCGACTATTGTATCGTCGGTGAACCGACCTGCGTCGGCAAAATCGGCGACACCATCAAGAACGGGCGGCGCGGCTCGCTGTCCGGCACCCTCGTCGTAAAAGGCGTGCAGGGCCACATCGCGTATCCGCATCTGGTGAAGAACCCCATCCACCTCGCAGCACCCGCCATCGCCGAACTCGCGGCAACCGTCTGGGATGAGGGCAACGAATATTTTCCTCCGACTTCATGGCAAATTTCCAACATCCATGGCGGCACCGGCGCCACCAATGTCGTGCCGGGTACGGTGGAGATCCTGTTCAACTTCCGTCACTCGACCGCCAGCACCCCGGACGAACTCAAATCCAGAGTCCATGCCATCCTCGACAAACACGGCCTGCAATATGACCTGCAATGGGAGATGTCGGGCAAGCCCTACCTCACCCCGCGCGGCGATCTGGTGGATGCGGTGAGCGCGGCGATCAGGCAGGTGCAGGGCATCGCGACCGAGCTCTCCACCAGCGGCGGCACCTCCGACGGCCGCTTCATCGCCGACATCTGTCCGCAGGTGATCGAACTGGGCCCGCTCAACGCCACCATCCACAAGCTGAACGAATGCGTGGCAGTGGACGACCTCGCTGCGCTCGCCGAAATTTATCGCCTGACCCTAGTCAAGCTGCTGGCGGAATAGGCGCATGAAATTGCTCATCCTGTTGCTGCTGGTCGCCCTCGTGCTCTGGATCGGTGCGCTGGCGTGGAAATCCCGGCGCAATGCAAATGACGATCGCGGCAGCGCGGGCGGAGCGGATACGGAGAACACTTCGTCGCATTGCAGCCACGACAACGGCAGTTGCGATGGCGGCGGAGATGGCGGAGGAGACTGAATGAACATCAACTATTTTTCCGAGGCGAGCGCCTCCCTGCAGACGGTGCGCGATTGCTTGCGCTTCGCCATCAGCCGCTTCAATGAGGCCGAGCTCCACTTCGGCCACGGTAGCGAGAACGCCTACGACGAAGCCGCCTATCTCATCCTGCACACGCTGCATCTGCCGCTGGATCAACTGGAACCCTTCCTCGACGCAAGGCTGGCCAAATCCGAGCTCTACGAGCTGCTGAATCTGATCGAAAAAAGAGTCGAACAGCGCATTCCGGCCGCCTACCTCACGCACCAGGCTTTCCTGGGCGAGTTCAGCTTCTATGTGGACGAGCGCGTCATCGTGCCGCGTTCCTTCATCGCCGAACTGTTGCGCGAACAGCTGTTCCCCTGGATCAGCGAACCGGAAAGCGTGAGCAGCGTACTCGACCTGTGCACCGGCAGCGGCTGTCTGGCCATCCTCGCCGCACATGCCTTCCCCAATGCGCGGATCGACGCCGTCGACCTTTCACCCGACGCACTCGACGTGGCGCGCCGCAACGTGGACGACTATGGCCTGCAGGAACAAATCGAGCTGATCGAATCCAGCTTGTTCGACAAACTGGGCGGACACAGCTACGACCTCATCATCAGCAATCCGCCCTATGTCGATGCCCCTTCTGTCGCGGCGCTGCCGCCGGAATACCAGCACGAACCTGCGCTGGCGCTGGGCAGCGGCGCAGACGGACTCGATGCCACGCGCATCATCCTCGATCGCGCCGCCGACCACCTCACCGCGGACGGCATCCTGATCGTCGAGATCGGGCACAACCGCGACGTACTCGAAGCCGCCTTCCCCGACCTGCCGTTCACCTGGCTGGACGTGACAGCGGGCGACCAGTTTGTATTCATCCTGCATCGCAACGACCTGTTGTAAGTCATGGCCGTAGAGCATTACGAGAACTTCCCCGTTGCCTCCATCCTGACGCCCCGCCGGCTGCGCCAGCCGGTCGCTGCCATCTACCACTTCGCCCGTGCGGCAGACGACATCGCCGACGAGGGAGACCTGCCCGCCACAGAACGCCTGCGCCGCCTCGGCGAGTTCCGCGATGAGCTGACGCATCTTGCCAACGGCGAGACGCCTCTGCTGCCCTTGTTCCAGCGTTTGGCCGCCGAAGTCAAGGTACATGACCTGCCGCTGCAACCCTTGCACGACCTGCTCGATGCCTTCTCGCAGGATGTGGTGAAGAAACGTTATGCGGATTACGACGAACTGCTGGACTATTGCCGCCGCTCGGCCAACCCGGTCGGCAACCTGCTGCTGCATCTGTACGGCGAAGCAAGCGAGGTCAACCTGCGTTACAGCGATGCGATTTGCACCAGCCTGCAACTCGTCAACTTCTGGCAGGATGTGGCGAAGGACTGGGCGAT
>JAVHSB010000083.1:0-4694 GCA_036171955.1 Sideroxydans sp. | reverse complement strand
TTTCTTCTAGCTGGCTGTAGCATGTTTAGCTCCCGACTTTCTTACTTTCTTTTCCGGCTCCGCAACAGCGGGAGCCGCGACTTCCTGCTGTCCTGTCTGATCACCCTTGTACACCCAGACCTTGACCCCGATGATGCCGTAGGTGGTCTTGGCTTCGGCAAAACCATAGTCGATATCGGCGCGCAGGGTATGCAATGGCACACGGCCTTCGCGGTACCACTCGGTGCGCGCGATTTCGATGCCGTTCAGGCGGCCGCCGCTCATGATTTTGATGCCCTGGGCACCCAGACGCATGGCGTTCTGCATCGCGCGCTTCATTGCACGGCGGAACATGATGCGTTTTTCCAGCTGCTGCGTGATGGACTCGGCGATGAGTTGGGCATCGATTTCCGGCTTGCGCACTTCCTCGATGTTCAGGCCGACGTCAGGCAACCCCATGCGGGTGCGCAGTTCGGCGCGCAGCTTCTCGATATCCTCACCCTTCTTGCCGATCACCACGCCCGGACGTGCGGTGTAGATGGTGATCTTGGCGTTCTTGGCCGGACGCTCGATCACGATCTTCGACACTCCGGCACCCGCGAGTTTCTGCTTCAGGTAATCGCGAACCGCGATGTCCTTGAGCAGCATCTCGGAGAAATTTTTGCTGTTCGAATACCACTTTGATGTCCAGTTTTTCTGGACGCTCAAACGGAATCCAATCGGATTAATTTTCTGACCCATGCTGTTAGCTCCCGACGGTAATCGTAATGTGGCAGGTTTGCTTTTCGATGCCGGTTCCGCGGCCCTTGGCACGCGGAATCATGCGTTTGAGGGAAGCCCCCTTGTCCACATAGATGGTGGATACCTTCAGCTCATCGATGTCTGCGCCGTCGTTATGCTCGGCATTGGCAATGGCGGAATCCAGCGCCTTCTTGATGATGGCACCGCCTTTCTTTGGGCTGAATGTCAGAATGTTCAATGCTTGCGCAACCGGCAAACCGCGGATCTGGTCTGCAACCAGACGCGCCTTTTGCGCCGACAAGCGAACACCACGAATGACTGCTGTAGTACTCATCATTTCTCCTTATTTCTTCGCGACTGCTTTTTTATCAGCAGCATGACCCTTGAATGTCCGGGTCAGGGAGAATTCGCCAAGTTTGTGTCCCACCATATTCTCGGAGACATAAACCGGAACGTGCTGCTTGCCGTTGTGCACCGCAATCGTCAACCCCACAAACTCCGGCAGGACGACGGAACGGCGCGACCAGGTCTTGACCGGGCGCTTGTCGTTGGTGGCTCGGACTGCCTCAACCTTTTTCAGCAGATGCAGATCGACGAACGGGCCTTTTTTGATAGAACGTGCCATAACTTGTTTACCCCTTAAGCCTGAAAGCGACGGCGCACAATCATGCCCGTGGTGCGCTTGTTGCTACGTGTGCGATAGCCCTTGGCAGGCACACCCCACGGACTGACCGGATGACGGCCCGCCGCGGTCTTGCCTTCGCCACCACCATGCGGGTGATCGACCGGGTTCATCGCCACACCGCGCACGGTCGGGCGAATGCCACGCCAGCGATTCGCGCCGGCCTTGCCAATCGAGCGCAGCAAATGTTCGGCGTTACCGACCTCGCCCAGCGTGGCGCGGCAATCGATGTGCACTTTGCGGATCTCGCCGGAACGCAGACGCAACTGGGCATAACTGCCTTCGCGCGCCAGGAGCTGGACCGCAGCGCCTGCGGAGCGGGCCAGTTGTGCGCCTTTACCGGGTAGCATTTCGATCGCATGGATGGTGGAGCCGACCGGCATATTGCGCAACGGCAGACAGTTGCCAGCCTTGATCGGGGCTTCCGACCCGCTGACCAGTTCCGCGCCCACGGAAATACCTTTGGGTGCAATGATGTAACGGCGTTCGCCATCCGCGTACAGGAGCAGCGCAAGGTGCGCACTGCGATTCGGATCATATTCAAGGCGCTCGACCTTGGCCGCGATGCCGTCCTTGTTGCGCTTGAAATCCACCACGCGATAGTGCTTCTTGTGCCCGCCACCCATGTGGCGCACGGTGATGTGACCGTTATGGTTACGGCCGGCTGTGCGCGTCTTCTTTTCGATCAGCGCCGCGACCGGTTTGCCCTTGTGCAGTTCTTTATTGACCACGCGCACGACGGCACGTGTGCCCGGCGAGGTTGGTTTGAGTTTGATCAGTGCCATGTTTACCCCTGCTCACTTGCGGCAAAGTTGATTTCCTGGCCAGCCGCGAGGCTGACATAGGCTTTCTTCCAGTCCTTGCGGCTTCCCATGAAGCGACCGAAACGCTTCTGCTTGCCCTTCACGTTGCTGACGCGCACGCTGTCCACCGAGACCTTGAACAGTTTTTCCACTGCCGCCTTGATCTCCGGCTTGGTCGCATCGCTCGCTACATGAAAGATGATCTGATTGTTTTTTTCCGCGATAAATGTCGCTTTTTCAGAAATTTGCGGAGCACGCAAAACGTTCAGCAAGCGCTCTTCATTGAATTTTATCGTTGTCATGCCAGCAACTCCTCGATTTTGGCGATCGCATTGCGCGTCACCAGCACATTGGAGAAACGCATCAGGCTGACTGGGTCGGCTTGATGCGCCTCGACCACCAGCACGTTCGGCAGATTGCGCGCCGACAGATACAGGTTCTCGTCAATGCTGTCCGTGATGATCAGCAAACGTGCATCCTGCAAACCCATACCCTTGATCTTGTCCGCCAGCATCTTGGTTTTGGGCGCAGAGATCGAGAGTTCCTCGATCACGCTCAAACGACCATCACTCACCAGCTTGGAGAGGATAGAGGCGAGACCGGCGCGATACATCTTTCGATTGATCTTCTGCGTGTAGTTCTGATCTGGGCTGTTCGGGAATATCTTGCCGCCTCCGCGCCACAACGGGCTGGAGGCCATACCGGCACGCGCACGGCCAGTACCCTTTTGGGCAAAGGGCTTGCGGGTCGATTTGGCGATTTCGCTGCGGCCTTTCTGCTTGCTGTTGGCGGAGCGAGCGTTGGCCTGATAGGCCGTTACCAACTGATGGACCAGCGCCTCGTTATATTCACGACCAAACAGGTCGTCGGAAGCATTGATGCTCGGGCCCTGCTTGCCGTTTTCGTTGATTACCTTGAGTTCCATTATGCCCCCGCCTTGACTGCCGGACGTACGACCACGTCGCCGCCAGGCGCACCCGGGACAGCGCCGCGCACCAGCAACAACTGGCGCTCAGCATCGATACGAACGATTTGAAGATTTTGCACGGTGCGCTGCACGTCACCGAGGTGTCCGGTCATGCGCTTGCCGGGGAAGACGCGACCCGGATCCTGCGCCATGCCGATGGAGCCCGGCACGTTGTGCGACTTGGAGTTGCCGTGGGATGCACGTCCGGATTTAAAATGGTGGCGCTTGATGGTGCCGGCATAACCCTTACCGATCGTGACGCCGGTCACATCGACCTTCTGCCCGACCTGGAACAGATCGACACCGACGCTGGCGCCGACCGCCAAGCTGGCCAGTTGTTCGGGTGACGCGGTGAATTCCTTGAGAACGCTACCCGCCTCGACACCCGCCTTGGCGAAGTGCCCGGCAGCGGCCTTGGTCACACGACTGGCGCGGCGCGTACCGAACGCGACCTGCACAGCGCTGTAACCATCGGTTGGAGCAGTTTTGATCTGGGTGACACGATTGTTGGACACGTCCAGCACGGTCACCGGCAACGATGTTCCGTCGTCGGTAAAGATGCGGGTCATGCCAATCTTGCGACCGACAAGTCCTAAACTCATTTTTCTATCCTTTATTAAGGGGCCGACTTCAATTGGTCGGCCGATTCATTTACTGCAACTACCGTTACTGCAACTTGATTTCCACATCCACGCCCGCCGGCAGATCCAGCTTCATCAGCGCATCGACCGTCTTGTCGGTCGGATCGATGATGTCCATCAGGCGCAGGTGGGTGCGAATCTCGAACTGATCACGCGAAGTCTTGTTCACGTGCGGCGAACGCAGCACGTCGAAACGCTCGATTTTGGTCGGCAGAGGAACCGGGCCCTTGACCACGGCGCCGGTACGCTTGGCGGTATCCACAATCTGCAAAGCAGACTGGTCGATCAGACGGTAATCGAACGCCTTCAGGCGGATGCGGATTTTTTGACTTTGCATAATCTTCTCTGTCTTTTGTGCGGCATCGCCGCTTGTTTTAAAGAACGAAATCGCGCGGCCACAGCCACGCGAGGGCGCGCATTGTATTCTTACTCATTCAACTTTGCAAACCCGAATTCAGGATGCGGAAACGCCGCATCCGAATCCCGCTTTTACTCGATCACCTTGGCGACCACACCCGCGCCGACGGTACGACCGCCTTCGCGGATCGCGAAGCGCAGACCTTCTTCCATCGCGATCGGGTTGATCAGGTTCACCGTGATGCTGACGTTGTCGCCCGGCATCACCATTTCGGTGCCGGCCGGCAGCTCGACCGAGCCGGTCACGTCGGTGGTGCGGAAGTAGAACTGCGGGCGGTAGCCGTTGAAGAACGGGGTGTGGCGGCCGCCTTCGTCCTTGCCCAGCACGTAGATCTCGGCAGTGAACTTGGTGTGCGGTGTGATCGAGCCGGGTTTGGCCAGCACCTGGCCGCGCTCGACTTCTTCACGCTTGGTGCCGCGCAGCAATACGCCGACGTTGTCGCCCGCCTGGCCCTGGTCCAGCA
>JAVHSB010000082.1:0-1014 GCA_036171955.1 Sideroxydans sp. | reverse complement strand
CTCCTGCCTCCGACCACCACCTGTTGCAGGCGGAATTCGAGTTCGCCGGCTGAATGGGGAACTTCAGATCAAGTCCGCCATGTGGGACTTGATCAGCGGCTTCCTAATCCTGCACCTTCCCGCGCAACGCCTTCACCCTGCCGCGCAGCACCTTGGATTCGAGCCGTTTCTTGCGGGCGCTGCGCGTCGGCTTGGTCGCCACGCGCGGCTTCGGCGCCACCGCAACCGAAAGCAGCAAGGCCTTCAGCCGCCGCAGTGCCTCGTTGCGGTTCTGCTCCTGATTGCGGAATTCCTGCGCCTTGATGACAAGCACCCCGTCCTTGCTGATGCGCTGGTCATTGCCCTGCAGCAGGCGCTGTTTGACTTCCTGCGGCAGGGACGACGCGGCGATGTCGAAACGCAGATGGATCGCGCTGGACACCTTGTTCACATTCTGCCCACCCGCGCCCTGTGCGCGCACGGCGGTCGTTTCGATCTCGTGATCCGGGACGATGATGTTGTGCGCGATGTACAACATCAGAATCCACCACAGGGACACAGGGGCACAGAGCAAAACCACAAAGAGAAATCGCGCTGCAAACCAGATTCCGGGTTGGTCGGTTTTACCTTTCTCTGTGTCTCCGTGCCTCTGTGGTGAATGGTTCTCATCACCCCACCACCCGGATGCGCACATCGCCCAGGCTCACCACCTGCCCTGCTCGAATCTTTGCAGTCTTGCGCAGTTCAACCTGGCCATCGACGGCAACGGCCCCGCCAGCCACCAGCGCTTTGGCTGCACCGCCACTGTCGCTCACGCCGGTCAGTTTGAGCAGATCGTTCAGCGCGATGAATTCGCCGCGCAATTGGAAGTCGAGTTGCTGCACATTCAACCTTTCACAACGTTGAAAAAACTGTCATTCCTGTTTGCACGGGAATGACGGCATCTTTACAGTTTCACCGCGTGTTCGCGCGTGGTATGAAACACGACTTTCGGCCAGCGTTCCTGCGTCAGTTTGAGGTTGACGTTGTTCGGCG
>JAVHSB010000081.1:0-1016 GCA_036171955.1 Sideroxydans sp. | reverse complement strand
GTTCTGCACGGCACGGAACACGCGCTCAGGGTGCGGCATCATGATGCTGAAGCGGCCATCCGGCGTGGTGAGTCCGGTGATGCCCTGCGGAGAGCCGTTGGGGTTGAGCGGATAGATGGTGGTCGGCTTGCCGTAGTTGTCCACGTAACACAGCGTGACCAGAGGCTGCGCTGCGTGCAGGCGCTGCGTGCTGCCAAAGTCGGCATAACCTTCGCCGTGGGCGACGACGATGGGCATACGGCTGCCGGCCATGCCTTCGAACAGGATGGAGGGCGATGGTTGCACTTCCACCATCACGAAGCGCGCCTCGAATTGTTCCGACTGGTTGCGCGCGAAGTGCGCCCAGTGCTCCGCACCGGGAATGATCTCGTGCAGGTTGCTCATCATCTGGCAGCCGTTGCACACGCCCAGTGCGAAGGTGTCGCTGCGCTGGAAGAAGGCTTCGAACTCGTCGCGCGCGCGCGGGTTGAACAGGATGGACTTGGCCCAGCCCTCGCCCGCGCCCAGCACGTCGCCGTAGGAAAATCCACCGCAGGCGACCACACCCTTGAAGTCTTGCAGTTTCACGCGACCGCTGATGATGTCGCTCATGTGCACGTCCACGGCGGCGAAGCCGGCGCGGTCGAACGCGGCGGCCATCTCGACCTGGCCGTTCACGCCCTGCTCGCGCAGGATGGCCATTCTGGGACGTGACAACATGCTCCCTTCCCCTTGCAGGGGGAGGGTTCGGGTGGGGGTAGAAGTTTGGCTGCTACTCTGCTCTTCAACCCCCATCCTGGCCTTCCCCCTGCTTGGGGGAAGGAACTGGGGAGCGATGTTCTCGTTCACGTCGTAGCTCAACTTCACATGCAGGCCGGGGTCTTTGGCGTCGAAGATGCGGTCGAATTCCTGTTGCGCGCAAGCGGGGTTGTCGCGCAGCTTCTGCATCTGGTAAGTCGTTTCGGACCACATGCGGCGTAGCGCGATGGCGTTCTCGCTGTAGAGCTGTTTCTTGCCGCGCGTGATGTTGAGCGTGC
>JAVHSB010000080.1:0-1016 GCA_036171955.1 Sideroxydans sp. | reverse complement strand
GCCCAGCCGCCGATATCGGATGCCACGCCGGGGCAGTCGCTGACCAGACGCAACACTTCGCCCGTTTGCATGCCATTCAGGAGTTTTTTCGCCTCGACGATGGGGCCCGGGCAAACGGCGCCGCGGATGTCGAGCGAAACATTCGCCTTCAATCGTTTGGCGGCTTCACCCTTCTGGATATGATAGCCGCTGCCGCCGTCGGGCATTTTCTCGACTTTCAATATCTGGTTGCCGGTCTGCTTGGCCCAGGCGAACAGATCGTCCGGTGTGCCGGGGCAATCCGAAACCAGCAGGAGCACCTGTCCCTCGCTCAATTCGTCCATCATGCGCTTGGCACCGATGAGCGGGCGCGGGCAGGATAGCCCTTTCATGTCGAGTACGACGTTGACCATTTCCATTCCCATTTCCTTCTCCTTAATAACCGCCTTTGCCCAGCGGTTGGGGTAATCCGGCAACCTTTGCCGCCTGTTTGCCGGGACCCATCGGGAACAGGTCATATACCGCCTTGCTGTCTGCTTCCGGCCAGAATTCGTTGATGTCTTTCAACATGCTGCGAAAATGCGGGGTATGCCCGTGTTCGCGGTATTGGTCGCGCATGTAGTTGATGATTTCCCAGTGTCTGGGCGTCAATTCAATGCCTTCCGCCGCAGCGATCACATTCACCACTTCCTCGCTGTAATCCGGTTCCAGCAAATATCCATCGTCATCGGTCTGCAATTCAGTTCCTGCGACTACATATCCCATCTTATCCTCCTTATGATCAAGTTAATGCAACGATATTCATTCCAGATTTGCAATTGCCTTGTAGGGCAGGAACACGCCACAGCCATAACATTTTTCGCTGCCCAGCCCGTTTCCCAGCAGGCGCAGCGATTCCTCCGGCTTGAGGTCGTGCACCACCAGGCTGTAGCCCATGATGTCGTGCGTGCCGTCCTTGAGTGAGTGGCGCTTGCCGCAGATCAGGCTGGCGCCCACCCCCATCGCATCGAGACTGCTGCGTATCCCCTGCATGAACG
>JAVHSB010000079.1:0-1017 GCA_036171955.1 Sideroxydans sp. | reverse complement strand
GGGAGAAACGAGGGCCACGATCATCACGTAATTGCGCGCGGATTTGGCCACGCGTATCCCCAGCCGGCGCACCTCTTCCGGCAGGCGGATCTCGGCCCGCTTGGCCCGGTTCTGTGCTTCGACCGAAGCGAGGTCGAGATCGGTGCCCGCCTCGAAGGTGAGCGTGATGCTGCCTTGTCCCAACTCGGCCGCCGACTCCATGTAAAGCAGGTGGTCGATGCCGTTCATCTCCTGCTCCAGCAGCGAAACCACAGTCTCTTCGATGACCTGCGCGGAGGCGCCGGGATAAGTCACGCTGACGGAAAGGGCGGGGGGCGCGACCGAGGGGTATTGCGCCACCGGCAGGCCGCGCAATGCAAGCACCCCGGCGAGCAGGATGACCAGCGCAATGACCCAGGCGAAGATCGGACGGTCGATGAAGAATTTGGCGAACATGGTGGTTTATTTGGCAGCCGAGAGTTGCTTTTCCAGTTTCATCGTCTCGATTACCGGTACAGGCTTGACCACCGTGCCGGGGCGCGCCCGTTGCAGGCCGTTGACAATGACCTGCTCGCCACCCTGCAGACCGGATGCGATGACGAAATCGGCGCCCGCCATGCCGCTGGTGGTGACCGGGCGCGGCGCGACCTTGCCGTCCGCGCCGACCAGCATCACCAGTTGACCTTGTTCGGTCGTCTGCACGGCGCGTTGCGGCACGCGGAGAGCATGCTCGCTCATCGCCTCGGGGAAGCGCAGGCGCACGAACATGCCGGGCAGCAATTCATGCTTGGGGTTGGCGAACTCGGCGCGCAACGCGACCGAGCCGGTGCCGGCATCCACTGCCATGTCGGTGAATGAGATCGTGCCGGTCTGGGCATAGCTGCTGCCATCCTCCAGTACCAGTTCAACTTTGGCGCTGTCGGCGCGTTTCAGCAGGCCGCTCGCGACGGCCTGGCGCAGGCGCAGCAGGTCACTGCCGGACTGGGTGAAATTCACATACACCGGGTCGAGTTGTTCGATGGTTGCCAGCAGGGTCGC
>JAVHSB010000078.1:0-1018 GCA_036171955.1 Sideroxydans sp. | reverse complement strand
CTGCACCAGCCCGATCGCGCCGCCGCTGGCCGCTTCCGGCGAGACATGGCCGATGCTCAAGCCCGAAGTGCCGCCGGAGAAGCGTCCATCGGTGAGCAAGGCGCAGGCTTTGCCCAGCCCTTTGGATTTCAGGTACGAGGTCGGGTACAGCATCTCCTGCATGCCGGGCCCGCCCCTGGGGCCTTCATAGCGGATCACCACCACGTCGCCCGCCACGATCTCATCGCCCAAGATGCCCGCCACCGCGGCATCCTGGCTTTCGAACACGCGCGCGCGTCCGCCGAACTTCAAAATGCTCTCATCCACACCCGCCGTCTTCACGATGCAGCCGTCCTGCGCGATGTTGCCGTACAGCACAGCCAGACCGCCATCGCGCGAATAGGCGTGAGACTTGTCGCGGATGCAGCCCGTGCTGCGATCGGCATCCAGTTCTGGATACAGCATGGATTGCGAGAACGCAATGGTGGTGACGATGCCACCGGGCGCCGCACGGAAAAACTTCTTTGCCTCTTCATTTTGAGTTTGCGCGATGTCCCATTGCCGCAAACCCTCGCGCAGCGTCTTGCTGTGCACGGTGCCCACCTCGCCGTGCAACAATCCCGCCCGATCCAGCTCACCGAGGATGGCCGCAATCCCGCCCGCGCGATGCACGTCTTCCAGGTGATATTCAGAGGAGGGTGCGACCTTGCACAGCGTCGGCACCTGGCGCGACAGACGGTCCATGTCCTTCATGGTGAAATCCACGCCCGCCTCTTGCGCGACGGCCAGCAGATGCAGCACGGTGTTGGTCGAGCCGCCCATCGCGATGTCCAGCGTCATCGCATTCTCGAACGCCTCGAAGGTGGCGATGCTGCGCGGCAGGATGCTCGCATCGTCCTGCTCGTAATAGCGTTTGCACAGTTCGACGATGGTGCGGCCGGCGCGCAGGAACAACTGCTTGCGCTCGGCATGCGTCGCCACCAGCGTGCCGTTGCCGGGCAGCGACAAACCCAGCGCCTCGGTCAGGCAGTTCATCGAG
>JAVHSB010000077.1:0-20512 GCA_036171955.1 Sideroxydans sp. | reverse complement strand
CCTTCGCCCTGCTCTACCTGCTGGCTCCGATCCTGGCTCCGTTCGTGGCTGCGGCGGTGCTGGCCTACATCTGCCACCCGCTGGTGGATCGCCTGTGCGGGTCGGGTCTGCCGCGCACGGCAGCGGTGCTGCTGGTCATGCTGGCGGCCCTGCTGCTCGGGGCGGGGCTGCTGCTCATCCTGCTCCCCGTGTTGCAGAAAGAAGCAGTCCTGCTGGTCGAACGCCTGCCGCAGTGGCTGGATGATGCGCGTGCCGGATTCGGGCCGTTGTTGCAGCAGTCCCTGGGTGTGCAGGTGGACTGGAGCGGGACGGCCCTCAAGCAATGGATGCTGGAGCACTGGCAACGTGCGGGTGGCCTCGCTTCCGGCGTGTTGCTGCCCTGGCTGGGGGAGAGCGGCGGGGCATTGCTGGCACTCTTCGCCAACCTGCTGTTGTTGCCGGTGGTGATGTTCTACCTGCTGCGCGACTGGGACGAATTGCTGGCGCGTGTGGATGGGTTGCTGCCGCGCCGTTGGTATGCCCGTATCCGCACCATCGCCGCCGAAGTGGACGGGGTGCTGGCCGAGTTCCTGCGCGGCCAGTTGTCGGTGATGGCCCTGATGAGCGTGTTCTACGCGGCCGCACTTTGGCTGGCGGGGCTGGACTTCGCGCTGCCCATCGGTATCGTCGCGGGGGTCTTGGTGTTCGTGCCCTATCTCGGCATGGTGCTGGGCGTGCTGCTGGCCACGCTGGCGGCTGCAATGCAGTTCGGATTCGGTGCCGACCTGCTGTGGGTGTGGGGCGCGTTCGCGGCCGGCCAGTTGCTGGAAGGCATGGTCATTACTCCCTGGCTGGTGGGCGAGCGCATCGGCCTGCATCCGCTGGCCGTGATCTTCGCCTTGCTCGCCTTCGGCCAGTTGTTCGGCTTCTTCGGTCTGTTGCTGGCCTTGCCGCTGGCAGCGGTGCTGCTGGTTGTTTTGCGTCATCTGCGTGAGCGTTATCTTTCCAGCACGATGTACCTCAAACCATGAGCCAGATGTTGCTGGGCATCGCCCCGGAGTGGACTCCCTCCCTCGATAACTTCGTCGTCGGCCGCAATGCCGAGCTGCTGGCTGCCCTGCGCCAGGCAGAACAGGGAGCGATCTACCTGTGGGGCGAGACCGGCAGCGGCAAGAGCCACCTGCTGCAGGCGATGATTGAGCGCCGACGTGCCGCCGGGATGACGGCGCACTATGCGGCGGTGGAGGTGCCGGGAGGCGCTGCCTGTGTGGCCGTGGATGGTGTCGAAGCACTGCACGAGGCAGCGCAGGTCGCCTTGTTCGAACTCTATAACCTCATGCGCGAGCAGGGCGGGCTGCTGCTGGTGAGCGGTACGCGGGCCCCGGCGCACCTGTCCTTGCGCGACGACCTGCGCACGCGGCTGGGCTGGGGGCTGGTCTATCAGGTGCATGCGCTGGACGATGCCGAGAAGGCGCAAGCCCTGCAGCAGCATGCCCGGGCGCGCGGCTTTGAGTTGTCGGCGGAGGTTGTGACCTACCTGCTGCGCCATGGCCGGCGCGATCTGCCTTCGCTGCTGCAAGTGCTGGACGCCCTGGACGAGCATTGCCTGCGTCTGCACCGGGTGGCCACAGTGCCGTTGCTTAAAGAAGTCATGGCAGGACAAGGCTGAATTTGGCACAATCCTGCCGGGCAGGCGCGAGGTGGCAGCTTTGTGTGCGACGAATGCTAACTATCAAACAATAAGGGGTATCACGATGTTGAATAAAGCGACACTGGCAGCACTGGTTCTGGCGGCACTTCCGATGCAGGCATATTCGGCAGATGGCATGCTGAAATTGGATGCGCATGTTTCCACCTTGGGCGGCGGTTTGGAACTCGCTTCTCCTTTGACCGAGCGTTATACCGCCCGTCTTGGCTTTAATACTTTCAAAACCAGTGCAAATGAGAATTCCGGTGGCATTGACTATAAGGGCGACTTGAAACTATCGAGCGTCACGGCACTGGTGGACTGGCGTCCCTGGAGTGGCGTGACACACCTGACTGCTGGTGTGATCTTCAACAACAATAAATTGGAGATGAGCGGGACTACTACCGCCGGCACCTACGATTTTAATGGAGCGACCTACTCGAGTGCGGGCGGTGACTCGGTCACTACAACCGTGGATTTCAATAAGGTGGCTCCATACTTGGGGATAGGCTGGAGCGGCCAGCCCACGAAACAGGGTTTTTCGTTCAGCACCGACATTGGTATCTTGTTCCAAGGTTCGCCAAAGGCTGCTGTGACAACAAGCGGTGCATGGGGAGGCGCAGATACCGCGCAATTGGCCGCAGATGCACAAAATCAGTTGAATTCTGATCTGAACAACTTCAAGTACTATCCGGTCATATCGGTCGGTATTGGTTACACGTTCTAAAGCGCCAGCATGACTGGACGCACGAGGCCTGCAGCGATGCAGGCTTTTTTTATCAAGGAGCGCGCGTGAATCTGGTTTTATTCGATCTGGACAATACCCTGTTGAGCGGCGACAGCGACTTCGAGTGGTCGCAATTCCTGATCGAGCAGGGGGTGCTCGACCGCGAGCTGTTCGAGGCGAAGAATCTGGCGTTCTATGAGCAGTACAAGGCGGGCACGCTGGACATCCACGAGTTCCTCGATTTCCAGCTTAAACCGCTGGCACGCCATGCGCGCAGGGTGCTGGACGCATGGCATGAGGAGTTCATGCGCAGCAAGGTGCGCCCGATGATGGGCGACAAGGCGCGCGGGCTGGTGAATAAACATCTGGCGGCGGGCGATGTGTGTGTCGTCATCACGGCCACCAACAGTTTCGTCACGGCGCCCATCGCGCGCGAATTCGGCATCGAGCATCTGATCGCCACTGATCCGGAGGAGAAGGACGGTGAGTTCAGCGGGCGCGTGGCGGGTATTCCCAGTTTCCGCGAAGGCAAGGTGACGCGCATGGAGAACTGGCTGGCGGAGCGCGGCTGGAGTTGGGACAGCTTCGCGGACTCGACCTTCTACAGCGATTCGCTCAACGACCTGCCGCTGTTGGCGCGCGTGAAGCATCCGGTGGCAGTTGATCCCGATCCGACCCTGCGCGCGCATGCCGAACGGCACGGCTGGCCGGTGCTTTCGCTGCGCTGAAGGGTGCGCGGGTGCGCGGTGTATAATCCGCGCCCATTGCCGCGCCCGATGCGGCGGCAGAGACGACTGGCATCCCCATGATCAAAAGACTTTTCAAAAAAATATTCACCAAATCCGGCACGCCGCCCGCGGCCGGCAAGGCGGATGTGATTCAATTCAGGGAACACAAGGTCTCGCGCAGCGGCATCAGCGAGAGCGCGCAACGCGTGACCGACGGATTGCAGGCGGCCGGTTTCCAGGCCTATGTGGTGGGTGGCGCCGTGCGCGATCTGCTGATCGGGCGCCGTCCCAAGGATTTCGATGTGGCCACCGATGCCACGCCGGAACAGGTGAAGCGCGTGTTTCGCCGCGCCCGCATCATCGGCCGCCGTTTCCGCCTGGTGCACGTGATGTTCGGCAACGAGACGGTGGAGGTTTCCACTTTCCGCCGCGCCATCGATGCCGACGAGGCCGAGACCGACGCGCACGGGCGCATCCTGCGCGACAACGAGTTCGGCGACATGGAACAGGATGCGGCGCGGCGCGACTTCACCGCCAACGCGCTGTTCTATGACCCGGCGACACAAAACATCTTCGACTATCACCACGGCTACGCCGATATCCGCGCCAAGGTGTTGCGCATGATCGGCGACCCGGAAGTGCGATACCGCGAGGATCCGGTGCGCATGCTGCGTGCCGTGCGACTGGCGGCCAAGCTCGGTCTGAAGATCGATCCCGCCACGGCCGCGCCCATCGCGCGCATGAAGGAGTTGCTGCGCAACGTGCCCGAGGCGCGCCTGTTCGACGAAATGCTCAAACTGCTGCTTTCCGGGCATGCGCTGGCGTGCATCAAGAAGCTGCGCGCCAAGGGCCTGCACCACGGACTGTTGCCGATGCTGGATGTGATCCTGGAGCAGCCGATGGGCGAGAAGTTTGTCATGCTTGCCCTGCAGAACACGGATGACCGCATCGCCGAGGACAAACCGGCTTCCCCCGCTTTCCTGTTCGCCGCGCTGCTATGGCACGAAGTGCTTGCCTTCTGGAAAGCCGCACAGAATGCGGGAGAGCGCCCGGTGGCCGCGCTGCATGAAGCGATGGATGATGTGCTGCAACGGCAGCGCGTGCAGCTTGCGATCCCGCATCGCTACGACTCGGTGATGAAGGAGCTGTGGCTGTTGCAGCCGCGCTTCGAGCAGCGCAGCGGCCAGCGCCCGTTCCGCCTGCTGGCGCTGCCGCGTTTCCGTGCCGCCTACGATTTCCTGTTGCTGCGCTGCGCCAGCGGCGAGGTCGACATGGCGCTCGGCGACTGGTGGACCGAATTCCAGGAAGCGGGCGACGAGCGTCGCGCCGAGATGCTGCAACCGGACAGCGGCGCGCCGAAAAAGCGCCGCCGCCGCAGAAAACCCGCCGCCGCGATGCAGGCAGAACTGCCGATCGATTGATGCGGCACCAGGCCTACCTTGCCCTCGGCAGCAATCTTGATGACCCTGCGGCGCAGGTAAGCAGCGCGATGATCGCGCTGGGTACCCTGCCGCAGACGCGGGTGCTGCACCGGTCGTCCTTGTATTGCAGCGCGCCGGTCGGCTATCTGGAGCAGCCCGATTTCGTCAACGCGGTGGTGCAAGTGGAAACTGGACTTGCGCCGCACGCCCTGCTCGATGCGATGCTGCATCTGGAGCAGTGCCGCGGTCGCACACGCGCCTTCCCCAATGCGCCGCGCACGCTCGATCTCGATCTGTTGCTGTACGATGACAGGGTCCTGCACGAACACGGGCTGACCATCCCGCACCCGCAGATGCACCGGCGCGCGTTCGTGCTGCTGCCCCTGCTGGAGATCGCGCCAGACTGCATGATTCCCGGCATCGGTGCGGCGGCGGATGCGGCGGGTAAATGCAAGGATCAACAACTGGAAAAACTGATTTAGCCACAGGCCACCTCGAATAATCCAAACTTCGTCGCAATACTGCGTTGCTCACAAAAAAATTACTCCTTACATATCAGACATATGCCGCGTCGCAATTTTCCCCTCGCGCCTTGTCTTGCTTAGAATTTTTAATTATTAGAGCTACCCTACAGAGGTCACAGAAGACACAGAGCAAAGCAAATCAGAGCGCATCTATCCTTGGGTGTTCTGTGCACTCTGTGGCCAAGGGTTGAAGGTTTAAAGAATGTCCCTGCACAAATATCGCTACATCGTGGTGGAAGGCCCCATCGGCGCGGGCAAGACCAGCCTCGCCAGGCAGTTGGCGGAGCACGGCACTGCGACAACCCTGCTGGAAAAGCCGCAGGATAATCCGTTTCTGGCGCGTTTCTACGAGGATGCCGTGCGCTATGCGCTGCCCACGCAGCTGTTCTTCCTGTTCCAGCGCATCAACGAAGTGCGCGAGCTGATCCAGATGGATATGTTCCAGAGCCGTACCATCGCGGATTATCTGTTCGAAAAGGACGACCTGTTCGCGCGCCTGAACCTGAGCGATGATGAATACACCTTATACCAGTCGATCTATCGCAGTCTTGCGCCACAGGCGCCGGCGCCCGATCTGGTCATCTATCTGCAGGCCTCGGTCGATACGCTGGTCGAGCGCGTGCGGCGGCGCGGCCACCGCCACGAGCGCACGATCCAGGACGATTATCTGGCGCGACTGGCCGACAGCTACCGCGAGTTTTTCCATCACTACACCGCCGCGCCGGTGCTGGTGGTGAATAGCGAGAATCTGAACTTCGTGGATAATGCGGATGACTTTCAGTTGCTGCTCGACCGCATCGAGCGCATGCGCGGGCAGCGCGAATATTTCAACGTGGCGGGGAGTTGAAGATGGCTGTTCACGTTTGCTTCCTCTTCCGCCGGGAGAGGATTGAGGTGAGGGTTTGATGCGAACGACCTTGAGTAAATTGCAATCGATGCATGAGCGCGGCGAGAAGATCGCCGTGCTGACGTGTTACGACGCCAGCTTTGCCATGTTGCTGGAGAGCAACGGCGTGGATGTGCTGCTGGTCGGAGACTCGCTCGGCATGGTAATCCAGGGGCGCGAGAGCACGCTGCCGGTCACCATCGAGCAGATGTCCTATCACACTGCCTGCGTGGTCAGCGGCGCGCAGAGGGCTTTCGTCGTCGCCGACATGCCGTTCGGCACCTCGCAGTTTTCGGCGCGCGAGACCTTCGCGCATGCGGTGCAACTGATGCAGGCCGGTGCCGAGATGGTCAAGCTCGAAGGCGGGGCGGAGATGGCCGAGACGGTCGCTTTCCTGACTTCGCGCGGCATCCCGGTGTGCGGCCATATCGGCCTGACTCCGCAGTCGGTGCATCAGCTTGGCGGTTACAAGGTGCAGGGCAGGGAAGATGCCGGCGCCAAACGTTTGAAGAAGGATGCGCTTGCGCTGCAAAAGGCGGGCGCTTCCATGATCGTCCTGGAAGCCATCCCGGCGATGCTGGGGGCAGAGGTCACGGCATCGCTTGCAATCCCCACCATCGGCATCGGCGCCGGTCCCGACTGCTCCGGCCAGGTGCTGGTGCTGTACGACATGCTCGGCATCTATCCCGGCAAAAAGGCGCGTTTTGTGAAGGATTTCATGCCGGGGGCGACTTCCATCGCTGATGCCGTGGCACGCTATGTCGCCGCAGTGAAGGCGGGCACTTTCCCGGCCAGGGAACACTGTTTCTGATGCAAGTCATTCATACGGTCACCGAACTGCGCGCCCGCTTGGTCAACGAAAAGCCCCTTGCCTTCGTGCCGACCATGGGCAACCTGCATGCCGGACACATCGCGCTGGTGGAGCAGGCGCGTCAGCATGGAAGTTGTGTGGTGGTGAGCATCTTCGTCAATCCCTTGCAGTTCGGGCCGCATGAGGATTTTGACCAATATCCGCGCACGCTGGATGCCGACTGCGAAAAGTTGCAAGGACTCGCCGATGTGGTGTTCGCGCCTGCCGTGGCGGAACTGTATCCCGAAGCGCAGACCGTGTTCGTCGAGCCGCCGCCCATCGCCGATGAACTGTGCGGTGCGTTCCGCCCCGGACACTTTCGCGGCATGGCGACGGTCGTGCTGAAACTGCTGAACCTGGTGCAGCCGCAGGCGGCGCTGTTCGGCAAGAAGGATTACCAGCAACTGGCGATCATCCGACAGATGGTGCGACAGTTCAATCTGCCCGTCACCTTGGTCGGCGGCGAGACGGTGCGTGCGGGCGACGGTCTGGCGCTTTCGTCGCGCAACCAATATCTGTTGCCCGCAGAGCGAACCGAGGCGCCTTTCCTGTATCGAACGCTGTTGGAAGCAGCCGCTGCCCTGAAAAACGGCGGCAAAGACCAGGTGGCCATCGAGCAGAAGGCTGTGCGGGCGCTTGTCAAGCGTGGCTGGCAGGTGGAATATGTTTCCATTCGCGCGCAAGACGGACTGCACAAGCCCCGGGAGGGCGAGCGCTCTCTGGTGATTCTGGCGGCGGCGCGGCTGGGGGCGCCACGGCTGATCGATAACATCGAAGTTTGTCTTTGATTCGCCGGCGTTTATAATGCGCCCCCCGCGCAAGCTGACGGCGCGGAATGAAAACAGCTGCTTCTTCCCTGTTTCTTCGCTTGTGGGCGGGGGTGGCCGGGGAAGGGGGCGAAGGAGGTAACCATGCAACGAACCATGCTACAGGCCAAACTGCACCGTGTGCGTGTGACGCAGTCCGAACTGCATTACGAGGGTTCGTGCGCCATCGACGATGACTTCCTCGATGCATCGGGCATTCGCGAATACCAGCAGATAGACATCTACAACGTCAGCAACGGCGAGCGTTTCACCACTTATGCGATTCGCGCCGCGCGCGGCTCGCGCACCATCTCGGTGAACGGCGCGGCTGCGCACAAGGCCAATCCGGGCGACATCCTCATCATCGCCGCATATGCCAACTATTCCGAACTGGAATTGCAGAAATATCATCCGGCGCTGGTCTATTTTGACGAGAACAACCGCATCGTCGAACAGCGCGTGAAGATTCCGGTGCAGGCTGCCGGATAGCGATTTCCGCTTCACACGTTCCATGTGACGAGCCCCGCTGTCGCGGGGCTCGTTGTTTGGTGCAGCCGTGCGCGAAGGTCAGATGCGCTTCGCCAGTTCGACGGCCTTGCCGAGGTAGGTTTCCGGCCGCAAGTCCTGCAGGCGCTTTTTCTCCTGCTCCGGAATGTCGAGGGTCTGGATGAATGCCGCGAGGCTTTCGCGATTGATCCCGTCCTTGCCGCGCGTCAGTTCCTTCAATTTGTCGTAGGCATTCTCGATCCGGTAACGGCGCATCACGGTCTGGATCGGCTCGGCCAGCACTTCCCAGCTGTGGTTCAGGTCGTCCGCCAATTTCTGCGGATTGGCTTCCAGTTTGTTCAATCCCTTCAGGCATGATTCGCAGGCCAGCAAGGTGTAACCCAGCGCCACGCCCATGTTGCGCAGCACGGTGGAATCGGTCAGGTCGCGCTGCCAGCGCGAGATCGGCAGCTTTTCGGACAAGTGCCGGAGCAGGGCATTGGCGAGACCGAGATTACCCTCGGAATTTTCGAAGTCGATCGGGTTGACCTTGTGCGGCATGGTGGAAGAGCCCACTTCGCCCGCCACCACTCGCTGCTTGAAATAGCCGAGCGAGATGTAGCCCCACAGGTCCCGGTTCAGGTCGATCAGGATCGTGTTGGCGCGGGCGTAGGCATCGTACAGTTCCGCCATGCCATCGTGCGGTTCGATCTGGATGGTGTAGGGATTGAAAGTCAGGCCGCGTGCCTCGACGAAGCGTCTGGCGAAATGTTCCCAGTCCACATCGGGATAGGCCGACAGGTGGGCGTTGTAGTTGCCGACCGCACCGTTGATCTTGCCCAATATCTCCACCCCGGCGATGCGCGCATGGGCGCGGCGCAGGCGATAGACCACATTTGCCATCTCCTTGCCCAGCGTGCTGGGGGTGGCGGTCTGGCCGTGGGTGCGGCACAACAGCGGCAACCCCGCGTGTTCGTGCGCCAGCGTTTGCAGTTTGGCGATGATGGCTTGCAGGTTGGGCAGCATCACTTCGTCGCGGGCGTGGCGCAGCATCAGGGCATGCGACAGGTTGTTGATGTCTTCCGAAGTGCAGGCGAAATGGATGAATTCCAGCGCATCACGGGTCTCGTCATGTGCCGCGAGTTTGTCGCGCAGCCAGTATTCGATCGCCTTCACGTCGTGGTTGGTGCGGCGCTCGATGGTTTTGATCTCTGCGGCATCGGCCTCGCTGAATCCCGCGGCCAGCTGGTCCAGCCAGGCGATGGTGGCCACCGAGAACGGCGGCAACTCGGTGATGGCTGCTTCCGCGCTCAAAGCCTTCAGCCACTCGATCTCGACCAGCAGGCGATAGCGAATCAGCCCGAACTCGCTGAAATGCTGGCGCAACGATTCGACTTTGCCGGAATAGCGCCCGTCGAGCGGGGACAGGGCGGTGAGCGTTGACAATGACATGATGTGTACTCGCAAAAAAGAGGGCGCGATTTTACCGCGTTATCGTTGCGCTGACGCGATTGATCAAGCAGTCTCCGTGCCCGGCGGCAGGGCGGGGCTTGATCAGAGGTTTCCTAGAACTTTTCATCCTCTCGCAAATAGCGCCACTGTCCCTGCGGCAGATCGCCCAGCCTGACGCGGCCGATGCGCACGCGTTTCAGTGCGCTGACCTTCAAGCCGACCATCTCGCACATGCGGCGGATCTGGCGCTTCTTGCCTTCCTGCAGGATGAAGCGCAACTGGTCGTCGTTCTGCCAGCTCACTTTCGCCGGCTTGAGTTTCTTGCCGTCCAGTGTCAGGCCGTGATTGAGCAGCGCCAGGCCGTTGCCGGCCAGATTGCCCTGCACCCGCACCAGATATTCCTTCTCGATGGGCGAATCCTCGCCGATGAGCTGCTTCGCGATGCGCCCGTCCTGGGTCAGCACCAGCAATCCGGTCGAGTCGATGTCCAGTCTTCCGGCCGGTGCAAGGCCCAGAAACTGGCTGCGGTGGAAGCGCTGCGGCGAGGTGTCCTGTTCCCAGCGCGTGCCCTGGTCGAACAGCAAAATGGCGGGCTTGTAACCCTGCTCCGCCTGCCCCGACACATAGCCCACCGGCTTGTGCAGCAGGATGGTGACGCGCCCTTGCTGTTTTGCCTGGGCAGCTTTCTCCAGCGTGATTTTTTGCGTCGGCAATGCCTTGCTGCCGAGTTCGCTGACGGTCACGCCGTCCACCTTGACCCAGCCCTTGGCGATGTAATCGTCCGCCTCGCGCCGCGAGCAGAGTCCTTGTTCGGACATGAGTTTCGAGAGTCGTATTTTTTCCATGTTCAATCCAATGCGGGGAACAGCCCGCGCAGCCCTCCCGCGATAAATTCCACCGCGATGGCGGCGAGGAGCAGACCCATCAGGCGGGTGACGATGGTGCTGCCGATGCTTCCCAGCCGGCGCGAGACCCAGGGTGCGATGAGAAAAGTCAGCCATACGGTGAGGCTGAGGATGATGAGGATGAGCGCCATCGCGCCGTAGTGGCCCGCACCGTGCGCCTTGTGGGCATCGAGGATCACCGTGCTGATCGCGCCGGGCCCGGCCAGGAGCGGGGTGGACAGAGGCACGATGGCGATGGATTGGGTGGCCTCGGTATCCGCGTTGTCCTCCGGCGCATGCATCTGCTTTTGCCCGATCAGCATGTTGATCGCCATCAGCAGCAGCAGGATGCCGCCCGCGGTGCGGAACGAATGGATGCTGATGCCGAAAAAGGAGAGGATGGCTTCGCCCAGCAGCAGGGCGGCCAGCAGGATGGCGAATACCGCGAGCGACGCGACGCGCCCGACGCGCTCGCGTTTATGTGCGCTCATGCCGGCCGTGAAGGCGATGATGATCGGAATGATGCCGACCGGGTCGATGATCGCGAACAGGCTGATGAAGATCTTGGTGTATTCGGTGAAGTCGAGCATGGGAGGTGTGGTGTAAGCAGGCGGCGCGAAGTTACACCGTATAATGCGGCGAATCAAATTGCCGTGGGCTTTTCGTGCAGCGCATATTCTTCCATCCCGGTCTGCTCGCCTTCATTGCCGGCGCCTGTGCCGTGTTCGGCTTTGCGCCGTTCGGCCTGTTCCCGTTGCCGCTGATTGCACTGGCCGTGCTGTTCGGGTTGTGGCGCCGCACGCCGCAGCCGTGGCAGGCGGCGCGGCTGGGCTTTGCTTTCGGCATGGGCCTGTTCACCTTCGGCATCGGTTGGATCTACATCGCGCTGCACGAATACGGCGGCATGCATCCAATTCTGGCCGGCCTCGCGACCCTGTTGTTTGCGGCACTGAATTCTCTGCTGCCCGCGCTGGCCGGCTTTGTCCAGGCACGCACCGCGCGCGCGGCCAACGTTGCGCTGTGGTTGCTCATGCCCGCGTTCTGGACGCTGGCCGAATGGTTGCGCGGCTTGCTTTTCACCGGCTTCCCCTGGCTCGCCGTCGGCTATGCCCAAGTGCCGGCGAGTCCGCTGGCGGGATATGCGCCAGTGCTGGGCGTGTATGGGGTGTCGCTGCTCGTGGCGTTCAGTGCGGCGCTGCTGTGCGAGCTGTGGTGCGCGCGCTGGAGCAGACCCGGCAAGATCGCTTTGGCTGTTTTGTGCTTGCTGTGGGCGGTCGGTGCGCTGCTGCAGCGGGTGGCATGGACACAGCCGCAGGGCGAGCCGCTCAAGGTCGGCCTGCTGCAGGGCAATATCGCGCAGGACGCCAAGTTCGAGGACGCCGCCTTGATCGATTCGCTGGAAACCTACCGGCGGCTGGCGCAAGGCAGCGACGCGCGCCTGGTCGTGATGGCGGAGACTGCGTTGCCCATGCTGCGCGACAACGTGCCGGAGCGATACCAGGCCATCCTGCGCGACAACGTGAAGCAGGTGGGCGGCGACATCCTTGTCGGCGCGTTCGAGCACGAAGAAGGACGTTACTACAACAGCGTGTATTCGCTCGGCAGTTCGGACAGCCAGCACTACCGCAAAAATCATCTGGTGCCATTCGGCGAATTCATCCCGCTGCGCCCCGTGCTCGGCTGGCTCATCAACGAAGTGCTGCACATTCCGATGGGAGACCTGGCCAGCGGTGGCGCGCACCAGCCGCCGCTCGATGTGGCGGGACAGAAAGTTGCGGTGAACATCTGTTACGAGGATGCCTTCGGCGAAGAGATCATTCGCGCCCTGCCGCAGGCCACCCTGCTGGTGAATGTTACCAACGACGCGTGGTACGGCGAATCGCATGCGGCCATGCAGCACAACCAGCTGTCGCAGATGCGCGCGCTGGAAACCGGGCGCATGCTGCTGCGCGCCACCAATTCCGGCGTCACTTCCGTTATCGGCGTGGATGGCCGTGTGCAAGCGATGCTGCCGCAGCATGAAGAAGGTGTGCTGACCGCGGAGGTGCAAGGTTACGTCGGCAGCACACCTTACGTGCGCTGGGGCAATGCGGCGATGCTTGCGTTGGTCGCGTCGATGTTATTCGCTGCATGGTGGCTGCAACTCACTCAATCCTCTTTCTGGGGAGGGGCGGGGAGAGGGAAAGCGCCGGGCGACAAGGAATGAACTGGCACTGTTACCTGCTGCGCTGCGCCGACGGCACGCTCTACTGCGGCATCACCAACGACATCGACAAGCGCCTCGCCGCGCATAACGCGGGCGAAGGGGCGAAATATACGCGCAGTCGATTGCCGGTGAAGCTGGTGTACAGCGAGGTTTGTGCCGACCGTTCTGATGCTTCGAAGCGGGAGTGTGAGATCAAGGCCCTGCCCAGAACCTTGAAACTGGCCTTGTGCGGGGTGACGCAAGTGTCCGAAAACCCGTAAAATGCGCGCCTTCACATATTTTGCCGGGCTTCATCCATGAGTACCCCAGGTTCCAAGCCGACCTTCCAACATATCATCCTGACCCTGCAACAGTTCTGGGACAAGCAGGGCTGTACGCTGCTGCAACCCTACGATATCGAAGTCGGCGCGGGTACGTTCCATACCGCGACCTTTCTGCGCGCGATCGGACCGGAGCCCTGGCGTGCCGCCTATGTGCAGCCGTCGCGCCGTCCCAAGGACGGACGTTACGGCGAGAACCCCAATCGTTTGCAACACTATTACCAGTATCAAGTGGTGCTGAAGCCTTCGCCCGACAACATTCAGGAACTGTATATCGATAGTCTGCGCGCTCTGGGCATCGATACCGGCGAGCACGACATCCGCTTCGTCGAGGACGACTGGGAATCGCCCTCGCTCGGCGCGTGGGGACTGGGCTGGGAGGTGTGGCTGGACGGTATGGAAGTGACCCAGTTCACTTATTTCCAGGAGGTCGGCTCGCTCGTGTGCAAGCCGGTACTGGGCGAGATCACCTACGGCCTGGAGCGACTGGCCATGTATCTGCAGGGGGTGGAGAACGTGTTCGATCTGGTGTGGGCGAAGAACGGCGACAACGTCGTGACTTACCGCGATGTGTTCCACCAGAACGAGGTGGAGCAATCGAAATACAATTTTGAGCATTCCAACGTCGAGATGCTGTTCCGCCACTTTAACGAATACGAAGCCGAGGCGAAGCGCCTGATGGAAACGGGATTGCCATTGCCGGGATTCGAGATGGTGATGAAGTGCTCGCACACCTTCAATCTGCTCGATGCGCGCGGCGCGATCTCGGTGACCGAGCGCGCAGCCTATATCGGCCGGGTGCGCGCGCTGGCGCGGCAGGTGGCGCAGGCGTATCACGATTCGCGCGAGGCGCTGGGCTTTCCCATGTGCAAGAGCGGGGAGGCCGCACAATGAAACAGACTTTGTTGATCGAACTTCTGACCGAGGAGCTGCCGCCCAAGGTGCTGGAGAAACTCTCCACCACGTTTGCCGGCGAGGTGTTCGAGGCCCTGAAAGCACAGGCGCTGCTGGATGCGGACAGTGTCTGCATTCCCTATTGCACGCCGCGCCGCCTCGCGTTGAGCATCAGCAACGTGGAAGACCAGCAGGCCGATCGCATCATCGAACGCAAAGGCCCGGCCGTTGCTGCCGGGCTGGCCGCCGATGGCCAGCCGACCAAGGCGCTGGAAGGATTCATGCGTTCGGCCAATGTCACCCTGGCGCAGTTGCAGCGCGTGGGCGAGGGCAAGGCGGAATACTTCGTGGCGCGGGTCGAGCAGAAAGGCCGCTCGCTGGACGAATATCTGTCCGATATCGTGGCGCAGGCCTTGAAGAAACTGCCGGTGCCGAAACTGATGCGCTGGGGCGATTCGGATTACCAGTTCGTGCGCCCGGTGCACGGTTTGACCGTGTTGCACGGCAGCCGCGTGGTTCCCGCCACGGTGCTGGGTTTGAGCAGCGGCAACGTCACCCGCGGCCATCGTTTCCTGTGCTCCGAGCCCGTCACTATCGCCCAGGCGGACGACTATGAAGCGACGCTGGCGCGCGACGGCCGCGTGGTGGCCAGCTTCGCGCAAAGGCGCGACAGCATCGCGTCGCGGCTGGATCAGCTGGCGGAACAGAACCACGCAATCTGGATCGGACATGCCAATTTCGATCAGTCGAAACTGCTGGCGATGTCGAACGAGGAGCGCGGCGTATTGAGCACGCTGCTGGATGAAGTGACGGCGCTGGTGGAGTGGCCGGAAGTCTATGTGGGCGAGTTCGAGCCGGAGTATCTGGAGGTGCCCCAGGAATGCCTGATCCTCACCATGCAGCAGAATCAGAAGTATTTCCCGCTGCTGGATGCGCACAGCGGCAAGCTGCTGAACAAGTTCCTGATCGTGTCCAACATGCAGATCGCCGACCCGCATCACATCATTGCAGGCAACCAGCGCGTGGTGCGCCCGCGCCTGGCCGATGCGCGTTTCTTCTTCAATCAGGATCGCAGGCAGAAACTGGAAGCGCGCGTCGAAAAGCTGGGCGACGTGGTGTATCACAACAAGCTGGGCACGCAATTGCAGCGGGTCGAGCGCATCACCGTGCTGGCCGGGATCATCGCGCGCCTGCTGGGCGCCGACAAGGCGGACGCCGAACTGGCAGCGCGTTTGAGCAAGGCGGACCTGATCACCGACATGGTGGGCGAATTCCCCGAGTTGCAGGGCATCATCGGGCATTACTACGCGCTGCATGACGGCGAGAAGCCGGAAGTCGCGAACGCAATCGAGGCCCATTACCATCCGCGTTTTGCCGGCGACACCCTGCCGCAGGGCGGGCTCGCCTGCGCGGTAGCACTGGCGGACAAGCTGGAAACTTTGCTGGGCATCTATGGCGTCGGACAGGTTCCGACCGGCGACAAGGATCCGTTCGGCCTGCGCCGCCAGGCACTGGGTATCCTACGCATCCTGATCGAGACGCCGCTCGACTTGTCGCTGCCGGCGCTGCTCAAGGCGACGGCTGAAAATTTCCCTGCGGAGATGCTGTCACCCACGGTCGCGGCGGATGTGGAAGGGTTCATGCTGGATCGGTTGCGCGGCTATCTGCGCGAACAGGGATTCGATGTCGCCCATGTTGAAGCGGTGCTGGCGGTCATCAATGGCCGTTTGCACGAAGTGCTGCCGCGTTTGCAGGGCGTCCATGCCTTTGCTGCGCTGTCCGTGGCCAAGGACCTGGCGGCGGCGAACAAGCGCGTGCAGAACATCATGCGCAAGAATGCGGAGGAGTTGGGCGAGTTGGCGCAGGCCGAGGTCAATCCGGCATTGCTGCGCGATGCGGCGGAGCGCGAACTGTATCAGGCGATGCAGGACATCGCGCCGATGGCGCGCAGCTATTTCGATCGCCGCGATTACGCAAACAACCTGAAGACGCTGGTCACGCTCAAGCCCTTCATCGACGACTTCTTCGACAAGGTCATGGTGATGGCGGAAGACAAGCCGCTGCGCCTGAATCGCGCCGTTTTGTTGCAACAGCTCGGCCGGATGATGAACCAGTCGGCAGACATTTCGAAACTGGCCACGTAAGCACGGCACGAACGATTCCATGAAGCTCATCATTCTCGACCGCGACGGCGTCATCAATTACGACTCCGACCAGTTCATCAAGAACCCGGAGGAGTGGCGTCCCATTCCGGGCAGCCTCGAGGCCATCGCGCGCCTGAATCAGGCCGGCTATCGCGTGGTGGTGGCGACCAATCAGTCCGGCATCGGGCGCGGCCTGTTCGACATGCCGATGCTGAACGCCATCCACGACAAGATGCACAAGTCGCTGGCGCTGGTTGGCGGCCGCATCGATGCGATCTTTTTCTGTCCGCATACCAACGATGCGCAGTGTGATTGCCGCAAGCCGAAGAGCGGCATGCTGGAGGAGATCGCGGCGCGTTACGGGGTCAGTCTGCAGGGCGTGCCTGCGGTGGGCGATTCGTTGCGTGATCTCGAAGCGGCGGCAAAGCTGGGCGCCGCCCCTTACCTGGTATTGACCGGCAAAGGGGCGAAGACGCAGGACAAAGGCGGTTTGCCGCAAGGCACGCAAGTGTTCCCCGATCTTGCCGCCATCGCGGCGGTTCTGCCATGAATCTCATTCGTTCCATCATCTTTGCGCTGGCCCAGGCCTTGTTCACCATGGCCTACGCCCTGTTTTCGCCATTCATCTTCCTGTTCGGCCAGCACACGCGCCATCGCCTGCTCTCCGGTTTTGCGCCGGGGATGTTGTGGCTGCTGAAAGTCATCTGCGGTATCCGCATGGAAGTGCGCGGCATCGAGAATGTTCCGCCCACGGCCTGCGTGGTGTTGAGCAAGCACCAGTCGGCGTGGGAGACGCTCTCCCTGCAACTGATCCTTCCCATGCACGTTTGGGTGGTCAAGCGCGAGCTGTTGTGGATCCCGTTTTTCGGCTGGCTGCTGGCGCTGTCGGTTCCGATTGCGCTCGATCGCAGCAAGGGCAAGCTGGCGATGAAACAGCTGCTGGAGCAGGGCCGGCAGCGGCTGCAAGACGGGTTCAGCGTGGTCATCTTCCCCGAGGGAACACGGATGCCCTATGGAGTGCGCGGCAGATACAAGATCGGCGGCTCCCTGCTGGCCAAACATGCGGGCGTGCCGGTGCTTCCCGTTGCGCACAATGCCGGCAAGCTATGGGGGCGCAATGCCTTCATCAAACGCCACGGAGTGATACGGATGGTAATCGGGAAACCCATCGAAACAAGCGGTCTGGAGGCGGAAGAGATCAACCGCCGCGCCGAAGAATGGATCGAGGACGAAATGACCCGGCTGGATTGATGGCAGGAAGCTTCAGGCGGCACGGCTGGCGTGCTCCTCTGAACGATCATTGTTTCCTCGGCTTTGGGATATATTCGACAGGTAATGCGGCTTCCTCGCGCTTCATCCCGCAACAATGAATTAACCAAGGTGGCTTGATGTTTTTCAACCTGCGCCGAAAAGTTTCACCGCCAGTCGTCGAGCAACGCCGCATCGAACTGTCCGGCAAGTCCATCAATTACACCCTCAAACGCAGCAGCAAGCGCCGCAGCATCGGCTTGCGCATCGACGAGCGCGGCCTCACGGTGAGCATGCCCCTGCGCGCCTCGGAAAAATGGCTGCACAGCGTACTGCAGGATAAGGCGGAATGGGTGGTCGAGAAGATCGGCAGCTGGCAGGCAAGGGATGTCCCGCCCGTGCACTGGCGCGACGGCGCAAGCATTCCTTATTGCGGCGAAACGCTGCTGCTGCAGATTGTGCCGGACCTGTTCGGGGCGCCACCCGTACTGGACAAGGGCGCACTGCAGTTGCGCATGGAATTGGGCGCGCCTCCGCAGCATGTCGAGCGCACGGTCGCACTCTGGTACCGGCAACAGGCGCTGCAATTGTTCGAACAGCGCGTGGTTTTTTTCTCTCTTGTGCTGGGGGTTAAGCCGCGTGAAGTCAAACTTTCGGCAGCGCGCAGCCAGTGGGGCAGTTGCAGTGTGGCTGGAGTGGTTCGCCTGAACTGGCAGCTGATAAAACTGCCGCTCGGTCTGATCGACTATGTGGTGGTGCATGAGTTGGCGCACTTGCGCGAAATGAACCACTCGGCCGCTTTTTGGCAGACAGTCGCCGTGGCATGTGCCGAATATCAGGCCAGACGCAAGCAATTGAGGGAGATTCGCATCGAGGATTGGCCGGGTTAGGAAACCTCAGATCAAGTCCCGCATGGCGGCGCCCCCCGGCTTTGCAATCCATCCCGTAAAGCCGGAGGCGCGGCATCCCGTGACTTGATGCTTCTTTTGTGGGAGCGCAATTCATTGCGCATTGAATGAAGGTTATCTCAACAAATCCGGTCAATCGCGCGACAAGTCGAACTCCCACAAAGATGGCGAGATTGCTGCAGAGGCTCTTTAGAACTGGACCGACAATCCCGCGCCGTCCTGGATCAATTCGCTCAATTTTGCGAACAGCTCGCTGCCGTCGCGCTGACTTTCCCATCCGCCATGCTGCCAGGCGTAATGGAATCCGCCCGATTTGGCCGCGAGCCAGATCTCGCGGTTCGGTCCATGGCGATTCACGATCAGTTTGCTGCCGTCGGCAAATTCGATCTCCATGACCGAGCCGTTGCTGTCATAGTCGATCTCGTTGCGGTCGAGCCCGCTTTCGATGCGCTCGAATATTTCATCGGCCACGCGGTTGAATTCGCTTTCCGTCATCACTGCTCCTTGCCAGGTGGCGCGCACAAGCATCGCTTATAATCGCGCCGTTAAAAAATAAAGAAAGAAGTCCGACATGCGAACCTTGGCCATTATGTTTCTGTTGCTCATCTGTGTGCAAGGATGCGGCCGCAAAGGGCCGCTGTATCTTCCGCATGCACAAGCCGGCGCGCCTGCCGCCCCTCAACCTTCTCCGCAGGACAGAACCAGCCATGACTGATCATTTCCACTATCAACAGGACCAACTGTACGCCGAGCAGGTCCCGCTGGCCGAAATCGCGCAGCGCTACGGCACGCCCTGTTATGTCTATTCGCGCGCTGCGCTGGAAAGCGCCTATCGCGAACTCGACCATGCGCTGGCCGCACAGCCGCATCTGGTGTGCTATGCGGTCAAGGCCAATCCCAATCTGGCCATTCTGAATGTGCTCGCCCGTCTTGGCGCCGGCTTCGATATCGTTTCCGGGGGCGAGCTGCAGCGCGTGCTGGCGGCAGGCGGGGCGGCGAACAAGGTTGTGTTCTCCGGGGTCGGCAAGCGCGAGGACGAGATGCGCCTGGCACTGACAGTCGGCATCCTCTGTTTCAATGTCGAATCGGAACCGGAACTGGAGTGTCTGAACCGGGTTGCCGCTGAAATGGGCAAGGTCGCCCCGGTCAGTCTGCGCGTCAATCCCGATGTCGATGCAAAGACGCATCCCTATATCTCCACCGGACTCAAGCAGAACAAGTTCGGCGTGGCCTACGCCGAGGCGCTGCGCCTTTACCTCAAGGCGGCTGCCATGCCGCACCTGCGCCTGACCGGCATCGATTGCCACATCGGTTCGCAACTGACCGAGCTTGGTCCTTTCATTGAGGCTGCGGAGAAAGTGCTTGCCTTGGTGGACGAGCTCGCAGCGCAAGGTATCGTGCTCGACCATGTCGATCTCGGTGGGGGATTGGGAATACGCTACGACGATGAAACGCCTCCCGCCATCGCTGAATATGCGCAGGCACTCCTGGGCGCACTGCGTGGACGTTCGGTCAGACTTATCGTCGAACCGGGCCGGGCGCTGATCGGCAATGCCGGTATCCTGCTGACCGGGGTCGAATATCTGAAGCATGGCGAGGAGAAGAATTTCGCCATCGTTGATGCGGCAATGAACGATCTGATGCGCCCGGCTCTGTATGACGCCTTTCATGCCATCCGGCCGGTGCTGCGGATGCGGACTGGCGAACGGGAAATGAATTCGCAGATTTACGAAGTGGTCGGTCCCGTCTGCGAAAGCGGCGACTTCCTTGGACATGCCCGTGAATTGGCGATTGCAGCGGGGGATGTGCTGGCGGTGATGTCGGCTGGAGCGTACGGAATGAGCATGAGTTCCAACTACAACACGCGTCCGCGCGCAGCCGAGGTGATGGTGGACGAGGGTCGTATCCACCTCATTCGCGAACGCGAAACGGTTGCTTCCTTGTATGCCCTCGAAAAAACCATCGAGTGATTTTTTTGCAAAGAACCGCACAAATCTGTTGCGGAAAAAAAATATTCGCGCATAGAATGCCGCCACCGTGCGTGTTGGGAGATTTCAAGTAGCTGAAAGACGCAACGGGAGTGCTGTGGTTGCACGCAATTTTGTACTTGGTTAGTCCATCAAACTTTAATAAGGAATGAAAATGGCAACTGCTACCAAAGCGAAAAGCACTACCAAAAAACCAGCGGCGAAGAAACCTGCCGCTAAAAAAGTAGCTGTCAAGAAACCCGTAGCGAAGAAACCTGCCACCAAAAAAGTCGCCGCGAAGAAACCGGCAGCGAAAAAGGCAGTCGCGAAAAAACCAGCTGCCAAAAAAGCGGTAGCGAAAAAAGTAGTGGCAAAGAAACCGGCCGCCAAAAAAG